>JAGLEG010000057.1 GCA_023145185.1 Thermoplasmata archaeon | reverse complement strand
AGCATATAGGTCATCTGCTCACCGGGTATATGATTTAATGATATTGTTACAGGTTTTGTCGGTGGTGATAGATCAGAAAGTACCGCTCTTTCGGATCCTGTGGAATATATCATACCGCTGCCGGAGATGGCAGTTACCATTATAGTATAGCTATATCCATCAAGGATATGTTCATTGAGCTCAAATGAGCTATTTTCTCCATGTGAACTATCAACAGGTCTATCCAGATATGCTCCACTTGGATACCATCTGTCGATTGTAATAACGTAACCTGTGATTCCCGATAGAGGTTCTTGTAACAGATCCCAATCCCAAATTATTGAACCTGTAACTGAGATATTGACCGGCGATTTCGGTCGTGAGATCTCAGGTAAAGCCCTATCGATATAGATCGTTGTGTTCGAAGATCTTGAAACTGTGCCTATCTCATCAATGGACCTGATGCTGAAAATGTGGATCCCATTGCTAAGGTTTTTTAATATTGTTCTTTTATCTTCTGTCCTTACCCTGGCTTGATCATCCACCTTCCATTCATAGAATATGGGATTGACCTCAACTTCGGGGATACTCCAGTTTATAATAATATCCCTTTCTGAGGTCCAGTTTTTGGACGGTACACTTATCAAAGGAGGTGCCGGCATTGGAATGTCACACATATATTCAAGGTCCTCTATAGTACAATTATCCTTATCGGTCAACCTGATGAAATATGAGAATTCGTTTCGGTAATTGGCCAATTTAACCAATATTGAGTTGATTCCCTTATTCAGATGGACACTGCTGATATTCTGATCTGGAGCAACCCTTCGGGGTAATGAGCTATATGATTTGATCCCACTATTTACCCACACCTTTATTCCATCTGAACTCCCGATCCTCAGATCGACATCCTGTTCTCTATCCGATCTTACAAAGACGTGAGCGTAAGTAACAGCATATTCAATGTGACCATATACGAACCTATAGTCCACTAGATCTCTTTCCATTGAAAATATGGACCAGACCATTCCTGAATCGATATCTCCGATCCTGGGGTTTATTGATCCTTCTTCCATTATAAACTCCCTGTCCAATATCCCTACATCTTTTCCATTGATGAAAGGTCCAAGGTATGCCCAGCTCTGTATGCACCTTGGCATCCACTGTAATCTAATGAAATCGATGGTAATATTCGTCCTTTCCTGAAAAGTAGGAATTATCCTTATGTACCTGACCTTTCCAGACCAGAATATTGAATCGTCCAGATGAAATGAATAAAGGTTCCATTCTCCCGTATCGATGATGGGAAATGAGGTCATGTTTTGATCATTGAAAACCGTATCATTTGCGGACCAGTATATCTTCACTTCTCCCATGGTTGATTCGGCTTTCATGCTGATCTCAAGCACATTGAGATCGTCCGCTGATATATTGATCAGTGGAGACATAAATGCGGGTTTCACGATATCAGATATGGACCACACATTTTCGAAAGGATAGTAATGGCCCATATCATTAACACGCCAACCTCTTCTATCGTGATCTGTGTTGAATTCCCATCTGGTCGAGGATACTGAATGGTTCTGTATCTTGAATGGACATAAAGCAACTTCCTTAAAAGGCCCATTTTTTAATGCTTTTACATAGTTTGGATGATCGTAAAGGAACGTGTATTTGAACATACACACTCCCAAAGTTCCCAGATCCAAGGCACAATTCGTCTGGTTCAACATTAGATCTATTCCAACGGTTTCGTTTGGAACCGATCCGTGATAGGTATTTCCGGGTACGTATACGTAAGGTCCAGCAACGATTGGTATCCCATGACTATTTTGGAGATAGTCCTTGATATTGGTCTCGAAATATGATCTGCTTGTCGTATAGCTCATGGTGGTGAGATAATCTATGATCCCATTCCTTGCCCACTCTCTTGATTCCTGGAATAACGAATGATGCCATGAACTGTAGCTCTGCCACACATCGGCGCCAACCCACATATAGGGCCTTATCTTCATTATATTCGAATATAACAGGTCAACGATCTCTGTAACCTGAAGCCTTCTAAAATCATTGAAATTGGTCATTCCCGATCGGTTGAATTTTTGTATGGAATAATCATCATACGAATAGTAGTATGATCCGTAACGTATTGTATCCAGTTTTAACCCATCCAGTGGATAATTCCTTATCAACTCCATCGTCGCATTGAGAAGAAGATCTCTCATCTGGGGATGTGAAGGGTTCATCCAGTATGATGATCTGGAACCCGATATGTATACAGATCCCCATTCGGGATGCTCCCTCAGGATCTGTCGATTATACAGAGTGTGATACCATGGATGAACCTGAATTCCAAATTTATGAGCCTCCTTTATCAGTTCCATAAGGGGATCAAAGCTCCAATATACATCACGGTGCTTGGTGAAAATAGATGAATTATAATATACGCCGTAGTAATTTCCGTTTATCAAGGGGCTTAAACAATTGAAATTGTTCTCCCTTGCGAACTCAACTACTTTCTTTACTTCAGAAATATTCACAATATCGTATCCATCCAGCCACATCGATCTATACTGGAATAGTCTGTTGTCAGCCCCCCCATCCTGTTGAGGATATCCCGATCTCGTTTGTATTCTGGAAAGACCGGATATGTTTGCATCTCCATTCAAATTGGAGAAACAATTTTCTCTTTTCTCTTCATCTAAGACCATTTCTAAATAATTATTGTTGACCTGTTCCTTAATTATGAATACCGGCAGAATGAATAACGATATGACGCAGATCATCGCCAATTTATTATTCACATTCATATTGTTCCACCTCATTATTGGAAAACCTGTTTGTCACTTCATGATGTTCAAACTCGGTATGATCGTTTAAGTCCCGATCTTCAAGATCCCCATCAGAAATATTTTCATCATAGAAGGCATTCCCTCTTTTGATATCAGGGCCAATCGACCGTGTTCCGGACAGTTCTGTTCTATCTTTGATAGTTTCATTTCTTAGCGGAATTGGAGGTGAGGTGGATCGTATGAACCGTGATGAATGACTGATTTGATCATCCATAGATCCCATGTCTCTGCATCCCATATATTGATATGATCTCGCCTCTGGGGGTTTTTTCAGAATGTTAAATGTAGCGATGAATTTGTTCCTTGCGTAATTAACGCTTTTTTCTCCATTTTCCTCTTTCATCTCATCTGCATTCCTCGCGTCATTGTTATCCATTCGATATGATATTATTTCAGAGGAGGCTATGATCCCCATTAAAAGAAGAAATGAAATTATTCCCAATGTTGAGATTGTGATAAACAGGATAGTGAACGAGAATTCCTTCCTCTCTTCATTCCTCATCTCCTCTTCTTCTTTTTCGAGGTATATGGTATTATTATTGTATATGGTTATGTTCTTTGCAGGAAGAAGTTCTTCGGTCACTGAAGTCCTGATCAACCAATCAGTTATACTTCCGTTGAATTCCAAACAGGCACTCTTTTGAAGGTGTAGTGTTGTATTTGTAGAGGCTGATGATCCAAGGTCATCCCAAACCTCAAGGTCCAAAATATATATCCCGCTCTCCAGCGTTATGTTCTTCCTTGACATTGATGAAATGGACATTCCATTCAGTGACCATTGATAGAATATGATGGATCCATCCCTATCAAAGGAATCCATGGCAGAGAAATTGAAGATACCTCCCTCAAGATAGTGATCACTCGAGTAGATCAAGGGAGTAGGAGGTAGATTGATGTTCCTTGCGACATCTGAGAATATGCCCAACTGTCCTGCGTCATCAATTCCCCTTATCTTGAAGGCCAACCTCTCACCGAAATTCCTATGTACCATGTATTGAGTTTCATATATGGTATCAAAAAGGAACCATTGCCCTGTTAGATCCCTCTGGAATATTTCATATCTCTCAACGGTTTTGTTGAAGTGTTGATATGATGGGCTCCATTCCAGTAGATAATACATAGGATAACCTTCCTGATGGACCAGCGTGACCGTCCTTGGCCGTGTGGGGGGCGTTAGATCTACAAGTACAGGGTCAGAACCTGTAGAAAAGGTTACAATACTTCCCGAGATGGCGGTTACTCTGAGAATATAGGAATATCCATCGAGGATGTGTTCATTCAATGTGAATTCTGTTTTATCTACAAGAATATCATTGATCGGGCTGTCTAGATATTGACCAGATGGTTTCCACCTCTCCACTGTTAGCAGGAAGCCTGTTATCCCGGATATCGGCTCACGTTCCACGTCCCAATTCCATCTGATCTTGCGAGAAATTACCGTATTGGATATACTCACAGGATACGTGATCAAGGGGGTAGAACGATCCGTTTTGAAAGCAACATCAGAAATGCCGGAACTCTTCCCCAACTCATCCACCGATCTTACGCTGAATATATGTTGGCCATCGGGTAGATCAGATAATATTATGCTTCTATCTTCGATCCTCTCATATTTCTCATTATCGATCTTCCATTCATAGAAGATCGGAGCTCTTTCCCCTTTAACAGGGTCCCAGCTCATTTCAATATCATTATCGGATATCCACCCCGATCTATCAAACGTTACAACAGGGGCTGACAGCTGAGGGATGTCATAAAGATATTCCAGTCCTTCAGCAGTTTCGTTTCCGTTATGGGTCAATCTAACGTAATGAGAGAACTCATTCCTGTAATTGGCCAGTTTCAACATAATGGAGTTTATACCCTGGTTCAAATGGATGGAAGAGATGTTCTGATCCGGAGCAACCCTTCTGGGTAGGGCATTATATGTTACGATCTCACCATTCACCCATAACATAATAGCGTCAGAACTTCCCACCCGAATATCCAGATCCCTCTCGCTGTCTGAGACCACATATACATTTGCATATGTAACTGCATATTCGAGATGTCCGAAAAGAAAACGATAGTCCACAAGGTCACGTTCCATTTCATAACCTGCCCATACTTTTCCCGATACGACATCCCCGATCCTTGGATTGCCAGACCCTTCATCATCGATAAAATCCCGATGGAGTATCTCCTCGTCCTTCCCGTTGAAGAATGGGCCAAGATATGACCAGTTCTGAATGCATCTGGGCATCCACTGCAAGCTTATGAAATCCAGCGTTATATTGGTCTTTTCGGAGAAGTTGGGTATTATTCGAATATATCTTACATGTCCGTTCCATCTCTTCGAATCGTCCATGTGAAGCGAATATAGGTGCCAATCACCCGTCTCTTTGATCTTAAATGACACTTTGTGATCATCGGTAAAGACAGTTTCATTGTACGACCAGTAGATATCTATGCTACCTTCAGTTGACTCGGACTTCATGCTTATCTCAAGCACATTTATTTCATCTGCGGATATATTGATCAGGGGAGACATCAAGGCAGGTCTTAAAATGTTTGAAATGGACCATACTCCTTCATATGGGTAATTATGACCCATGTCCGTTGTCCTCCATCCCATTCTATCATGTTCCCTGTCAAATTCCCATCTTAAATTCCTGACGGGAATCGTTTGATTTTTAAGAGGACAGAGTGCTTTTTCTGAGAATACTCCTTCTTTCAATGCGTTATGATACTTTGGATGGGTGGCCAGGAACTTGTATGCAAAAAAACAGGTTCCAATGGCCCCCGCCTTCAATGCACGCTCGGTCTGATTCAATAATAATTCAATTCCAGTCTCTTCATCTGGTACGGTGCCATAATATGGATCTTCGGGTACATATACATAATTTCCACAAACAACTGGACATGAATGAAGATCTACATTCCATCTAATAATATTCTCCAGATAGTCACTGTTTAAAGTGTAGATCATAGGTGTGACGAAGTCGATCTTTCCCATTTCGGCCCACCTGTCAGTATCCTGGAACCATGATGTTTCTCTCCATGAATTACTTCCAATATCGGCTCCTACCAGAACATATGGCCTTATTGAGCTTATAGTGTCATATAATGCAGTAACGACATCAGTTATCTGCTGTTTTCTGAACTCAGTGAAGGATGTCCAACCCTCATCATTGTATTTTTGAATGGAATAGTCATCATATCCATAACTTGAGCTTGGATATCTAATGGTGTCCAGATGTATCCCATCAAGTGGATAATCCCTTAACAGTTGGTATGATACGTTCGAAAGATATGATTGCACCTCCGGCAGGGCAGCGTTCATCCAGGCACCACTTCTTCCTCCTGTGCTTGTTACGGCCCCCCACTCCGGATGGTCAGACACAGCCTGATAATCAAGCATAGTATGGAACCATGGCATCACATGTATACTGTACTTATGAGCCTCTCTAATCAGGTCCATCAATGGATCGAAATTCCATGCAAGGTCCTTGTATCTGGGGTGGAAGGATGAATTGTAGAATGTTCCTAGATAATGCCCATTTATCAAAGGTGTCAGGCAATTGATATTTGAATTCCTCGCCACATCAATAACTTTCAGGACCTCCGAATGATTTATTATCTGATATCCCTCCAGCCACATCGACCGGTACTCGAATAACCTATCGTCGGTCCCCCCATCCTGCTGTGGATATCTGGATCTAGTCGTTGTTGTTTGTATGATCGCATCAGACCCATAATTTTCATTTTGATCGGAGATATCTGGCTCAAGTTCAATTCCATCAGAACGACCTGAGAGACCGGATCCTATTCCGAATACTTGTATGAGAATAGATGATAAAAATAGAATGAATATAAAATATACGATAAGGTAACGGTCACCTTTTTTCACTTTCGTTACCTCCCCTATCAGATCTGCCTGTCAGATCTTCACCTGGTTTTAATCTTGTTATCAATGTAAAAATGTCAAATGAGATAATGATACCAAGTATGATCACTATGATGATCGATGCTATTGAATATATGTTGATCCAACCTTCATTTTCTACATCATCTTCCTCAATTATCGTGTTGTTTATGATATCATATGCGATCGATTCTACTTCAGTCACGGATAGGTTCCAGTATGGAATTACAAGTAATGTAATGTTCATGTAATAGTAATTCAAATGGATGTCATATATTACAAATTGTACCTGATAAACTCCACTTTGACCATATTGATGATAAACTATTGGGCCTCCTGCTTTATCTCCATCTCCAAAATACCAATTTATATTGTTGATCTTGCTCTGGTCTGTAATATTATACAGGGAGAATATGATGGTCTCATTTGCCAGTACTACACCATCTATCGTACCATTGATCCCAAATTCTCCATTTGCCCATATCTCCCTCAGATAGGTATCATCTATGCTTCTGGGAGTGGGGTCTATCGAATATGAGGCCTGTGGAGGCTCAACGTCCATCACATCCACATAAAAAGTGGTTGAATTCCAATTGCCCTGCTCATCAAGAACGTCCAATGTGATATGAAATCTCCTGGCCTCATCTGAACTAAAAGTAACATGATCTGTCGCATAGATGATGATGCCATCTCCCATGTTCCAAGTGTAGTTAGAGATGCCTACATTGTCATGTGACCCGGATGCATCTATGAATATCGATTCTCCAAGTTCTACCACACTGGGATATTCAATATTGATAACCGGCGTGGTCCTATCCATCACCTTAACCTCTATTGTGTCTTGATCGATCAATCCAGATCCATCCCTGACGGTTAACTTAACCTGGAAATTACCTGGGTCCGTAATGAATATTGATATAATTGAACCGTAGATCTCAAGACCGCTGGATAATAACCATGTATAATTGAGGTCCATACCATTGTCTTTTGACCCTCTTCCGTCCATTGTAAGATAAGAATCCTCCCATATTACCTGATCATCACCAGCATCTGCGAAAGGCTTTTCCACGTCCGGAATATCGATCGTTACCTCCTCGACGTCCACATAACCATCCTCATTAATAATGGTCAATTTAGATACGAATTTCCCTGGTCTGTTATATGTATGTTCCACGATTGGAGCATCATGGAACATATAAGTTCCATCTCCAAGATCCCAATTATAGCTGATAATCCCCGAATAGTCCCAACTTGCTGAACCATTGAATATTATCCTTGAGCCTTGAATTTGATCTCCTTCTATGTGAAAATCAGAATTGGGTCCTATTTTTATGGTTTTATTTAACTTGATGATATTGCCAGCATCGTCCTCTACCGACAATTCAGCAGTATAGAACCCACCTTTAGCATAATTATGGATGGGATCGAGCACTTGAGATACTGATCCGTCTCCAAAATCCCAATTTATGTCCTTCAGGACACCTTCTATATCGTATCCTCTCACGGGCCCGAGCTCGATGTCAGTTCCCACCCTTCCGGTGATGTCATATCCAATATTCATATATGGAGGAAGGTCCGATATTGTACTTTTTTTCAGGTAGTCCAGGTAAAAAAGAGATTGTGGGTCTTCCCCACCGATCTTCCATAAACTGATACCCTTCAACGAATATTCACTTATTATCTTCATTTCGTGGAGTAAGCTCTCAGCATCGCAGAAATGGAGTGAATGCCTTACCCCGTTGGATTCCCTATATTCGTAATATGGTGTTCTAGACGTGGAATTCCACTTTCTCTCTATGTCGTAATCATTTCTTATCTTCTCGATCTCAGAAAATGATCTGTTCTGGGCGACATCCAATGTTCTACCGTTTATGTCCACCTTCCAATCGTAACTGTACAAAGGTATGCCCAATATTATCTTTTCAGGCACCATGGCCGTTGTTGCATATTTCACGACCTTTTCCACCCATGGATAGGAAACGATCGGACCAGCAACCTCTACAGAGGACCAATGTAGGTTATACGCCATCAATCGTATTCCATCTGCGTAAGATCCCAACCTCTCATAATCATATGCGCCTGGACCCTCTCTATCCTCGTCTATCGATACTTTTGGGAAAACGGAAACATAGATCTTCTTCCCATTCATGTGAAATGTATCTGTTAGGTTCTCAATGAAGTTAGAATATTGATCTTTTAGAGCAGTGGGTATATTCTCGTAATTTATATCCAATCCTTTGAAATTACCATTGATCGCGATATTCAGTAATTCATATATGTGTATGATCTGTGTGTAATTATCGTTCAATATATTTTCTATCACGACAGTATCATGATTGTTTGATACCATTGGAATAAGATCTGTATCGGAAACGACACATAGATCGAGTAATTCTTTACTTTTCGATTCATTGTGTATGGATATCACTGTTCCGTTCCGCAGAGACCAGTACCAGTATGGTGATATCTCATCCAGAATAGTCCCCCATTTCTCCAATTGATATTCGGTTTTACCATCCAAGGG
>JAGLEG010000569.1 GCA_023145185.1 Thermoplasmata archaeon | reverse complement strand
CCGAGGATGGGGCAGACCTTCTCGATATCCTGGGGTCCACCACACCCCTTCAATTCTCATGCACCTCCGATGACGACCTCCCCCTTGACATCCTGGGAGGATACGAGCTGGAGGAGGTGATGGGGCTGCTCAACGGTGGGCTCAGGATCATGAGGACCTACACCCTGGACGAGGAAGGGGATCACTCTTTCAGGATACTGCTCCCGGAGCACCTCAAGCTGGTGGGGGAGACGCCTCTTGAAGACGTGGGAGGCAGGCTGAGATATGACCTGCTCTCCGGTACCAGAAAGATCGGTTCCGATCTCGCTCCAGAATATACCAGCGACCATGTCACCCTGAACTCGTTCGTGGACCTCTCCGGATTCACATCACATTACGTTGCCGACGCCTCCATGGAGTTCTATGCGGAGACCTCAATTCTGATCGACCACATATCGTTCGACAGCAGCAAATACGAGATAAACACCTCCCTGGAGTTCGAACTGGACTACCTCTCCGCGGACATGATCAGGCTCCTGATCGAGATGGACATCGTTGACAGGGACCAGATCGAGGAGGAGATGGAGAAACAGCACGACGAGATCATGGGCGACCTCTCCGATAACACGGATATTAAAAGCTCCCTTGTTTTCGATGAGGGCACTCTTGATTTCGATGGAGATCATCAGAACATGACCGGGGAGAACGAGATCACCATCACGCTCACCCTGGGCGGTGAGGTGGACGCAGGGTCTTTGATCTCGGGTGGATCTACAGCCAGCATGCAGAACAGGATACTGCCGTTCCATTTCGATCCTATCCTCCCGGTGAGGACCATTGAACGTACCTTCCAATTCGGGGAGGAGGATACGTGGGACCTCTTTCTGGACATCCGGCTTCCCACGGGCCTTTCCGTTAAAGGTTGGCTCGGAAATGGTTCAGACCACAGATACAGGGAGCTGGAGACCGTTATCGAAGATGGCTATCCTACCCTGAAGGTCGTAAGGTTGAACGGCGAGGGAGACCATATACTGATAGCCCTTGAGTTCGGCCTCTATCTCCCCATCAACAACATCACATGCTGTTTCGTCTCCGCCGTCCTTCCAGCCCTTCTCATGTTCCTCCTGATATTCGTCAAGGTCATCAAGAAGGCTAGGAAGAAGAAGGATGGGAAGGGAGAGGAGGAGGAAGATGGAACGGAAGAGGAGGAGAATGTGGAGGATACCAACAGGCCGGAGGACCCCTGGGACGTTCCGTCGGACGGAAGACCACCTACCTGATACGTTGATAAATCGCATGACAGAAGATACCACGATCGGGCCCGGCCCCACTTCCATTACAAGAAACGTTTATATAACAAATGGGTTATCGACCCTTCTACCCCTCTACTAGAGGAGCAACCCTACAGTAGTAACTGGAGGAGAAACATGACCACAGTATACGATGTACCAACCGACCTCTTGATCGAGAAGATCTCGCTTAAATTGAAGAAGATCGATGCCTGTCAACCCCCGGAGTGGACGGAATTCGTCAAGACCGCCGTTCACAAGGAGAAGGCCCCGAGGGAGGCTGATTGGTGGTACACCAGGGAAGCCGCCATACTGAGGAAGGTGTACAAGCTCGGCCCAATAGGGACCATCCATCTCTGTACCGAGTTCTGCGGGCCCAAGGACAGGGGTTCAAAACCATACAGGACCCGCTCCAGTTCCGGATCTATCGTCAGGAAGGCCCTCATACAGCTTGAGGAGGCTGGCCTGGTCAGAACGATCAAGGGAAAGGGACGTGAATTAAGCCCAAAAGGTAGAAGCCTGCTGGACAACACTTCCCACGAGGTACTCAAGGATATCATCAAGGAGAACCCCGAGCTGGGTAAGTATTGATACCCGAATGAAATAACGAGGAATGGAGATGGTCGAAGAGGATCCTGAACTTCAGGTGCTGAGGGAGAGAAGGCTCGCCCAGGTACAGCAGCAGAGGTTACAGGAAGAGGCCATGGAGACGGAAAGATCACAACATGAGGAGCAAAAACAGGACGTACTCAGACAGATAATGACATCCGAGGCAAAGGAGCGGCTGGGAAGGGTTCGACTCACATATCCGGAGATCGCCTCCGGCGTTGAGAACCAGCTGATAATGCTCTATCAATCCGGAAGGCTTCCGGGTAAGATAGATGACCCAACCCTCAAGAAACTCCTGGGACAGCTCCAGAATCAAAACAGGAAAGAGATCAAGATCGTAAGGAAGTAGTAACATGTCAAGCCGAAAACCCTTTGCCAAGAAGAAGCGCCTGATCAAGGAGACTAACCGCAACCGCAGGGTGCCCGCATGGGTGATGCAGAGGACCGCAAGGAAATTCACCTCCCATCCCAGGAGACACCATTGGAGAAGGAGCACACTCCAGAAATAAGGGGGTAAGAAAAATGGCAGATGATGCAGAGGAAAGGATAATCATTGTTCCCCTGAGGAAAGTAATAGACACGCCCAGGACCCGAAGGGCGAACAAAGCGATCAAGAT
>JAGLEG010000568.1 GCA_023145185.1 Thermoplasmata archaeon | reverse complement strand
CGTCCAATCCTAAAACTATGGGGGGCTCATTGGTTATCCAGTCCACAGCCCATGAATTGAATCTGACCTCGGTCAAAGAATTGTTATCGATCTCCGCCCGGAGGATAATGGAGGGGTGCCCGATTGGGTCCAAACCAGAGAGGTCCATTGTAGCTGAAGTTCTATCCGAATATCCCTCGATCGGTTCCCCCGTCAATGGGTCCAGAATATCTATGCTGATACTGGATGGAAGAACATAGGTGGAATCGGTATACAGATTATACCAGAGATATCCGGAAGGGATCGAGATCGGTATAGATTCCATATATCCGATCTGTGATTGATCGATCAATCTCACGAACATATCTTCTACCCTAGCATTGATGGATCCATTGAGCTTGAGAGATGTTAGAAAGTGGTCTGACCAAACATCAGTATCGTTCCATTCAACTCCCCAACCTTTCAAAATAGGAGATCGCAATCCGGAGGGAGTAAAAGTCGCCTTTAATCTGATGCTGGTGATTCCTATCTCACATAATCCAGATATATCGACCTGATCGTCGAGGGGGGAGTAGGAAATCCCAGATATCGGGTTAAATGATTCATCGAGGATATCAAGTGTGATCGATGACCCCATACCTTCATCTTTATTGACCTTCAAAACTGACCATTTATACCCAAGTGGTAAATCAATCGGATTTGAAATGATCTCACCTGATGGATTAGGAGCAATATCAACCAGAAACATATCGTCCCAATATGAGTTCATATAGACCCCATCATTTCGCTGTCCGGCGATCATTCTCACCCTCTTTACACTGGGAAAGGAGTTGAGATAATCGAAATTGATAATGGATCCAAGTAGTACCCCCTGTGTATCATAAATAAAGATGTCCGCTTTTTCTATAGTACAATCAAAATTAATTACAACTCGATACCAGGTATTTATTGAAAGGCCTTCCGCAACAGAATGCCATTGACCATTGAATATATCATAACCTCCGCTTGTGAAGGATGTGGCAAAGATCCTATCAGCTGAAGTTGGTGCATCGTTATCATCCCCCATCAACCAAAAACCGGTTGTGGAATCATAACCTGTATCGATCTTATTGGTTGCCGTCCAGATTTGAAATTGCCCTTTCTCGACATCGAATTTCTCAGACAATATAACCGAATGTGGAGAGGTGGCTCCGTTATAGTGATTGCCAATAGTATTTGTAACTGCGTTATGAGGTCTGGATATATCTGCAGTGAAAGTTCCTGCATTCATAGTTAGATGCCGGGCCCAGCTGCCAGTGGAAAATAGATCAGTCCCCCCGGAATATGATTCGAAATCTTCCTCGAAGATCATCTCGTTTAGAGAAATACCATATGGGAGCTTATTGAGGTTTGAAATATTGTAGATCCCGAGATTATCTCTGAAATCATCATACCAAAAACCTCCGGTATAATTGTTCTCGGTTAAAATACGTGTAGTATTTTTTTCTTGCCCGACTATACACGCGTTCCCTCCATATTCCGATAGAGATGAGAAGGGCCCATGAGCTATAAGAACCAATGAAACCATCAATAGAAATGAAATTTTATACTCGTTTCTCATCTCACTCCCTCCGTGTAAGAAATTTAAAGTTAATGGTTCTTAATCATATAAAAATATATTATATCCGCAGCTACCAAGAAGTATAGAACTACGATTAGTAACAGCGGTTATCGGGTCATCATGGACAGAATATCCTACCCTTTTTATCACTTCATCTTCTCTATTACGTTCTTTCCAATCAGGTCTCGAAACCACTTTTGAACGAGGTAGATATGGAAGAATGGGATCATACATGCCGCTTTCCAGCCGAAGTTCCGCCTGAGAAAACTCCTGTGGTTCTTCCTGGTCCATCTCTTGTACTTGCGATTGTCCATCCTGTATCCGCCAACTATATTGTGAACGTGGTAACGGACCGCTTTATCGACCACTACTATCTTACGCTGGGGCTTCAGTTTCATTATCCTCATGTACTGGTCCGTCTCCTCCCTGATGCCGTTGACCGGAAACGGATGGAAGAACTCGTCAAGTCCGTCGTAGAACTCCCTGTAGCAGAAAGAGAGGTTTCTCGTAACATGCTCGCTGGAACCGTCCGTTGGGATCGAGGGCATTCCCGTCAGCGGGTTGATGATCACACTATAATCACGTGTCTTGAGGGTTGGATCTGGAAGGTTCTCCTTGCTGTCGGTGTTGATGTATATGCCCAGGACGCAGGTGTACATGTCATGTTTCATGAGCTCGTTGTACAACAGCCTTATACAATTTGGATCCCAGATCATGTCATCTGCCGTGACCATTATCAGGTCGCCTGTGGCAAGTCCAAAACTGGTGTTCCAGTTCCTCGCCCCGGACCCCACGTTGCTCTCATTGCGATGTATGATAAAACGTGGATCACCGCTATAGCGATCGAGCACGTTCCAGGTCTTATCGTTGGAATGGTCATCCACAATGACCAGCTCAAGTTCGAGGTCTTTAGGTATATCTGATCCGATAATACTCTCTATCGCGTCCCTGATGATATCATGGCGGTTGTATGAGTTCATTAAAATGCTGAGTTTAAGCATCATATTCCACCGCGAATTTCCCACCCTATATGCGCATAATGGTGAAATTACTATAACTTTTTTCTTTTAAGAGGGCTGCCGTTAAAATTCCATATATCACTTTAATTTCAGTTTTCCGATCGCAGCACGAACCCTGGAGGATTCGGCCTGTGAACTGCCGATCATGAATTGATGATCATCGCCGATCATCTCTTTAAGCCTGGAAAAAAGGGCGCTTATCAAAGGACCATGCGTTCCCTTGGAGATCAGGTTTTCTGTTTCCCCGGGATCCCTGTAAAGGTCGTAGAGATGGGTTGGTTCCAACTGGCCGTTTGCAAGACATATCAGTTTATGTGTGGGGGTTCTCAGAGAGACCAAATTATCTATGGCTTTCCAACCCCATCGGTATTTCTCGTTCATCTCGCTGGCATGCTGGTTCTTTGCGTGCATCTGTGCGAAATAGGTCTCGGAATATGCATCCTCTATGAGTGGGGCACCCCCTCCACTTATCTGGCTCTTGAGGGAGACCCCGTCCATCTTGTCCAATTTCCCGTCCATGTGTCCGATCATCTCCAGAATGGTGGGCGTGATATCAACAGTTCTTACCATGTTGCCAAGTTTCGCCCTCGCGATATCCTTCCCCCAGAATATCAGT
The DNA here is from genome assembly GCA_023145185.1 of Thermoplasmata archaeon. Classification (GTDB taxonomy): domain Archaea; phylum Thermoplasmatota; class Penumbrarchaeia; order Penumbrarchaeales; family Penumbrarchaeaceae; genus JAGLEG01. The sequence continues at coordinate 302 of JAGLEG010000568.1, read as the reverse complement.
GGAACCAATAGCTGATGATCAAAAAGTTCAACCTCATGGAAGTGGCTGCCCACGGATTCGCCTCTGTGATTTGAAACCCATGGATATCCCTTTTCTCCCTGCATCTTCTCACCGTGATCGGCGGTTATCACGAGAAGATCAATATCCGATAGCTCGGTCAATCTTTTTATCTGGGCGCCTATGAACTCGATCTCCTCGAGATATCTGCGTTCCCTCCGCCCGAGATGTTCTTCGATGTTGATATAGACTCCATTCTCATCCTTCTCTGGAGGTGGATGGTGGACATCGAACTCGGACCTGAG
>JAGLEG010000567.1 GCA_023145185.1 Thermoplasmata archaeon | reverse complement strand
CCTCTCCTCTCCGTAATCCTCCAGGTTCTTCCGCTCAACGCTGGAGAAGAGCGCCCTATCCTTGATGAACCCCCTGATCTTCTTTCTCGAGATCGAGTCGATGCCGAAGGACTCTGCGAACTTCTGCGTTGTCGTGAGGACCTTGGTGCTGCCGTCCTTTCTCGACCTGATAAGCCCGAGGATCAAAAGCTCACCCACGTGATCGTACACCTTGGACCCGTACATCTCAACGAGGTCCGACTGCTTGACTGGCTGGTGATAGGCGATGAGGGCGGCGGTCTTGAGGACCTTCCTGGGTATCTCGGGGTCCGCCAGCTCCGTCACCCTGTGAACATATTGCTCCTTCAGCCGAAGCGTGAACTTTCTTCCCGCCTTGATAACCTCCAGGGAGGTATCCCTCCGGCCGTAGGCGCTCGAGAGCTTCTTGATATAGAGCCTGATAAGGGCCAGGTCGAGGCCCGTGGTATCGGAGATCTCCTCTTTGGATATGGGCTTTGCAGCCGAGAAGAGGGCTGCCTCGACAAGAAGCATGGGGGGAAGCTCATCCTCCCTTGTTTCGGATCCCTCCTGGTTCTTCCGGGTCATCTATCTTCTCCTTTGGATCAGGTGTTGAGGTTGTCGGGGACACCCTTCTTTTCGATAATGATCTCGTCTGGCCTCTTCAGTTTCACATCCAGGCCAGCCTTGACCTTATCAAGGTTCTGGTCAAGCTCACCCACGTTGAGATCAGGGGATGCCTGCCCGGCCTCCAGGTTCTTGATGTAGATCTCACCGAAGGGGAACCTCCTCTGCCACACCTTGATCCTCTTCTGATTTGCAAGGTGCAGAAGCGAGACGAACGTTGTGGTATCGTCCAGTTCGAACCCTTCGCTGATATCCGATAGAGGTATCGGGTGGCCGTTGAACTTGTTGATCCTCTGCCAGGTGAGCCTGATCTCCTCCTCCGGGTTCTCCTTGTATACCTTTCTGTTGATGAGGGAGCGGTTAAGAAGGTCGATATTTTTGGATACCTCGGATCTCCTCTTCTTCGCCTCCTGAAGGAGCTCAACCTCGTCGCTGACGTCCTTCAGGGCATCCAGAAGGTCCACGAGCGTTACGGGCCTGTCCCCTTTATGGAGTATCGATTCGGAGATGACCGGCTCCCGGTCGTTTATGATATTTCTTGTGACCTCAAAGGTCTCATCATCCTCCATCCAGTCGTAGAACGGCTCATCGTGGAAGGCCTCCTCCTCATCCCCCATCTCCGCCTTTATCAGGGTGTTGTTGCTCTTCATCAGGTGGACCGTATAGGCCATCCTTATGAGCTTCCCGGTCACCATGAGGTCGATCTGGTCCTGACTTCTTATCTTCTTGATGAAGAGCTTGCAGAACCTCAGGATATCCACGTCCCATGGGTCCAGATAATCCTCCACCGCCAGCTCAAGGATCATGGCTATGGACTTTGAATAGGGCTCCTTGATGGTGACGTGGACGCCTTCCTTCATATCGTGCAGAACGCCCAGGTACGTATCGAGCCTCTGGTACATGTCGCCCTCATCCTGGATGAGGGATTTGTGGAAAAGGAGATGCCTGAAGACCTCCTCCTCAACGTCCAGGGTAAGCTGTCTGGGGGCATTGGCCGCCTCGCCTCTGATCATGTTCGGCCTCCCTTCTTCACTTTTCCTTTCTCCTGCTCTTTCTTCTTTGCGGCCCTGGATGCCTTCTCGTAGGCATCTACCTCATTCAGGTCGACCTGGCCAAGGACGACGGAGTCCCCGTTTTGGATCGTTACACCGTAAAGGTGATGCGCCTCCTTTAAACTTATCTTCCTGAGGGAGATCATGACGAATTGAGCGAACTCGGAATTCTCCTTCACCATCTTGGCGATGATCTCGGCATTTACCGCATCGAGGTTCTGATCCACCTCGTCCAGCAGATAGAACGGTGATGGGTCCCAAGCCTGAATGGAGAATATGAACGCCATGGAGGTGAGGGATTTCTCTCCGCCGGAGAGCGATTCCAATCTGGTCATCTTCTTTCCAGGGGGTTTCACGTGGATGATCAATCCTCCGGTTAGGGGGTCCTCTGGTTTCTCCAGCTCGAAATACGCCTCACCTTCCCCTGATATATGGGCGTAGATCTTTCTGAAGTTCTCGTCTATGCCCTCGTATGCCTTGACGAACTCCTCTTTTCTCTTGCCGTTGATCTCATCTATGATCTTGTCAAGCTCCAGCTTCTCCTTCTCAAGGGCCTTGAGCTCCTCACCTATCTCCTGTTTCTTGGCATGTTTCTCCTCGTATTCCTCAAGCGCCCTGAGATTGACGTTCCCGGCGTTCTCCAGAATGGATTCCAGCTGTCTTACATTCCTGAGGAGATCCCTCTCGTTATCATATGGTGGATCCCCGATATCGATGCCCTGGAACCTCTGAAGCATTCCCAGGATCTCGGCCAGCCTGTCCTCGGCCGTTCGAATATTTGTCCTCTGGGTGATGATAATGCTCTCCTGAGACATAGCATCCTTCCTGGCGTTCTCCTTGTTGGCCAGGTTCCTCTCGGCCTTCCTGTTAAGCTCGCTGAGGCGGTCGTAGAACTTTTTTGTCTTCTCGCTGATGGAGCCAAGGACGGTCTCAAGCGCCTTCACCTCCTTCTGGGAACGCTCCTGTCGAACCTTTGCACTTTTCTCCTCGGAGCTGGAGGCCTCGATGGACCTGGCGATCTCCAGCACCCTCTTTTTAAGGCCTTCCGACCTCTCGGAAAAAAGCGTAAGCTGTGCCCTGTCCTCGTGGGTCTTCTCCGTTATATTGGCCTTTTCAAGGCCGAGGGAGTCCAGGCTGGACCTGAGCTCTTTGAGGGAGTCCCTGATCGCCTTGGGGGTGTGTTTGTCCAGCTCCTCCGTTAATTCGTCCCTCCCCTTTTTCCGATCCCTGACCACACCCTCAAGTTGCTCTATCTCCTCATCAAGGGCCTTTACGCCTTTGGATAGATCTTCTATCTCCTTGACCCTCTCCTTCTCCTCACCAGACCTCTCACCAAGCTGTTCTCTTGACGTCTCAAGCGTCTCCTCAAGGCCTTTGATCCTGTCCTGACCCTGGGTCTGCTCGGACGTGATCGATCTTATCCTGGCCTCAAGGTCGTTGACCTCCTCCCTGACCTGGTTCAATCTGGTGGTGAGCGAATCTGATTCCGCCGTCTTCTCCTGCAGTTCATCGGATACGTTCTGCAGGTCCCCCCTGCTCTTGGACCCGAACCCCTTCCGCCCCCTCTTGCCGGATAGGCTTCCTCCGGTGATATCTCCCCCCGCCCCGGCTATCTCGCCGTCGAGGGTGACAAGGCGTACCCCGCCCATAAGCTTCCTCAGGGATGCGAGTTTGTCCACTATCAGCGTGTCGGAGAAAACCCACTGGAAGGCCGCCTCGTACATGGGATCATAGGATATCAGGTCCACCGCGAATCCCCTGACCGAGGGGTCGTCCTTGATCGTCAGCGATCTCGCTCCCGGCCTTCGGGTGGAGAGTTTGTTCAGGGGAAGGAATGTAACCCTTCCAGCCCTCTTGGTCTTCAACCTTTCGATGCAGGACGATGCCACCGAATCGTTGTCCACCACCACGGCCGATATCCTGCCTCCCGCAGCGACCTCCAGAGCGGTCTCATACTCCTCTGGAACGTCCCCCAGCTCGCCTATCGTGCCGTAGATGCCCCTGATCTCACCTCTATCCCTTGCGGTGAGTATCTCATCCACGGCCATCGAAACCCCCTTCTTGAGCTTCTCGGAGGTCTCCACCTCCATCTTCAAGGTCGTATAGAGCCTGTTGAGCCTGGTCACCTCCCTCTCGAGCTCTTTCGTCTTGATGATGAGGTGTTTCTCCTCCTCCCTGGCATCCATGTAATCTTTTTGCAGTTTCTTAACGTCTACCTCTTGGGCACTTTTTTTAGCCTCTTTAAGGTCTCCTTCCAGCTCCTCGATCTCGTACTTGAGGGTTGAGATCATCTGCTGGATGTCGGACAGCGACGTGCCCTTCACCTCCAGCTGGGCCCTCGCCCTGTCCCTTTCCAATACCCTCTCCGAGAGAAGGTCCCTCTTCTTTTCAAGCTCCTTGGAGATCAGTGTGATCCTGCGCCTCAGGTTGAACAGTTCATCATCAGAACTGTCCTGCTCTTTCTCAAGCTCCCTGACATTATTCCGCTGTTTTTCCAATTTTGATTCGACCTTCTTGACCTTCGCAACGGAGCCCTCGATCTCCTTTACGAGGCGGGCCTCCTTCTTCACGATGTCCTTGATCTCCTCGCTGCGTACGCTCTCCTCGTTGCCAAGTTCAGAGATGATGTCCTGTGCCGTCCCGATGATGTCCCTTGCCCTCATGAGCTCCAGCTTCGCCCCATCCAGTTTCTCCTTCAGTTTCTTTCCTTCCTCCCCCGTGATCTCATCTATCCGGGCCCCCACCTCCTTCATCTCCCCATCCAGTTCCAGCCCGATCGATTCGATCTTTCCAATGTCGGTCCTGAGCTCCAGCTTCCTCTCATTGGCCTTCGTGATCGCCCTGTTATAGCTGTTGATCTCCCCCTCCACTCCCTCCTTTTGAACGTGAAAGAGGGTCGATTTTGAGATGTAGATCTTATTTTGAGCCTCCCTGTATTTTTCCGCCTCCTCCTTCTCCTTCTTCAGCTCCCTCAGGCGATCCTTGAAGAAATCAAGCCTCCACCTTATGTTCTCCATATTCGTCTCTGCCTTGTTCCTCTTGTTGATCGCCACCTGGATCTCATCGTCATATCTTTTTATCCCCGCGATGTCGTCGATCTCCTCCCTGACCTTCATCGGTGTTTTGCTTATGAACTCGTTGATGTGGCCCTGCATGACGATATTGTAACCTTCGGCCGAGAGGTGTGCATGTGAGAGGATGTTCTCGAACTCGCTCTGGGAAGAGCTCTTGCCGTTCACGTAGAAATATGATAGCGTCTGATCGGGGTCCGAGGTCGATCTCTTGATCACCCTTGTCAGCTCAACCTCATCGTTATCCCTGGGGATCGTCCGGTCCTGATTATCAAAGACGCGGGTGACCCTGCACT
>JAGLEG010000566.1 GCA_023145185.1 Thermoplasmata archaeon | reverse complement strand
TGCAGGAGGTCCAGGGGCTCGAAACCCGCTATGACCTGGGGCATGGAGAACTCACTGGATAGGAACCTGTAGGGCTCCTCGCCGATTATCATCGAGACGTGACCAGGCTCTATGACGCCGTCGAGCCTGACCTCCCCGGAGGAGGCAAGGAACCTCAATGCCGGCGGGACGGTACGGTGGTATGAGAGGACCGAGAGGTTCTCGGGCAGGTCCTCCCTCATGAGAAGGGCGGACGTGGTAGGGGCCGTGGTCTCGAAACCTATTCCCAGGAAAACCACCTCTTTTTCGGGGTTATCCCTGGCGATATTGAGCGAATCCGTAACGGAGTAGACTATCCTGACGTCGCCGCCCTCCGCCCTGACCTGGGAGAGTGTCCTATCCTTTCCCGGGACCCTGATCATGTCCCCGAAGGATGTGATGATGGCCCCGGACCTCGCCATCCGGACCGCCATCTCGATCTCCTTTGGTGTCGTGACGCAAACAGGGCAGCCGGGCCCCTGTCGGATCGTAATTCCCACCTCCGAGAGCATGGGCTCCAACCCGTATCGGACCAGTGTGTCCTGATGGGTCCCGCAGACGTGCATAACCGTGATATTGCCGCCCAGTCTCCTTATGGAATCAACGATCTTTCTCGCCATTTCCCTGTCTTTGAGATCCCTGGACAATCACTTCACCTCGTCATTGATAATGAGCTTCGCGTTCCTGATAGATACCGATTGGCCCGCCGTGATATCCACCTCTCCTTTGCATTTCGGGCATGCGAACACGGGCAGGATGTGATGGTAACCCGGGCCTGACCCCATATTCAGCGGTCCCTCGTATCCACACTCCTTGCAGTGGGCCCGCCCCTCCTCCGTGGCGACGTTGAGCCTGCACCCTTTCAGCTGCTCCCTCTCCTCGATGAGCACGCCGAAGCAGTAGGTCACCTGTTCTATCCCCGCAAAGGAGAGCTCCCCGATCACCAGATCCACCTCATCTACCCTCTCGGCCCCGGGGTAGCCCTTGAGGGCCTCCAGGAGGGAATTTACGATGCTGGATGCGATCGTGAACTCGTGCAATCTCCATCCTCCTATTCGACCGTC
>JAGLEG010000565.1 GCA_023145185.1 Thermoplasmata archaeon | reverse complement strand
TCTCAAGGGACCTCATCAAGGCGACGATACTCATGGCGGGCGTCTCCCTGATAGCCTCGTTCCTTTTCGTTCTCCTCCGGGCGCCCGACGTCGCCATGGCAGAGGCCTCCATAGGATCGGCCCTCACCGCGATAATCCTGGTGTTGGCCATCAGAAATACCAAACGTTTCGAGGAGGGAGGTGGTGAGAAATGATGGAAAGGTACGACATTCACAGGTCCATACCCGCCATCCTGCTGGCCCTTATGGTCGCGGCCACCATATTCTACGCATTCGTTGAGGTGGGTTTCGGCGAGCCGGAGGTGGATAAGGAGGATTCGGTCTCCAACAGGTTCATATCCAACTCCACCCAGGAGACGGGGTCCTCCAACTTCGTGACCGCCGTTGTCGTGAACTACAGGGGCTTTGATACACTTGGGGAAGTTACCGTTCTCTTCCTGGCATCTGCGGGCATGGGGGCTATCGTCTCCGCACTCCCCGCAGGGGATAAACGGAAGAGGCCAATACCTCCAAGCCTCATACTGACCGCCGGCACCAGGCTTGTTCTACCACTGATCATTTTATTCGGCGCCTACGTGTTCGTTCACGGACACCTGTCGCCGGGCGGGGGATTTCAGGGCGGTGTAATTATCGCCTCCGGGCTGCTGCTCTACATCGTGATATTCCCGGAGTGGAAGGCCCCACATAAGGCCCTGGCATTATCCGAATCCCTGGCTGGCCTATCCTTCGCGGGGATAGGGATCATCGGGCTTGCGGTCGGGGGGATCTTCCTCGATAACGTCATCTCCGGCCTCGGTGAGGCTGGAATGTTGGTATCCGCGGGATTGATCCCGCTCATCTACATAGCCATAGGGATAAAAGTGGGTGCCGAGATGACCGGACTGGTGGCAAGGATGAAAGGAGGTGATGCCTGATGGAAGTGACGGAACTGGTCGTCTACGGGAGCATCCTGCTCCTTGCCGCCGTCGGGATCTGGGGGATCCTCTCCCGCAGGAATCTGATCAAGTTGATCCTCTCCCTCACCATCCTCGAGACCGCCGTGAACCTGCTTCTCGTGTCTGTGGGATACATATCGGGAAGGAGCGCACCTATCGTTAACGGGGACACCGGATTGGATGGCTCCCCCATTGGTGAAATTGTGGATCCACTCCCCCAGGCCCTCGTCCTGACCGCGATCGTCATAGGACTGGCAACCACTGCCATCGCACTTATCGTGGCCGTCGGATACTACAGGTCCACCGGAACGCTTGAGCTCAAGAGCTGGAGCTATGGGCTCACCAACGAGAAGGAGGTGAGGAAATGACCGTCGATCCGGTACTTCTGATAGTGATACCGTTGGTAGCGGCCTTCCTGGTCCCCATGGTGTCACTCTTCTCAAGGAAGATCGCATCCTTCATCCCGCTCCTCGCACTTCTGGCGATGGGTGGATTGGCGGGCCATCTTCTGTTATCCACAGGAGATACGGCCGTTACGTCAACAACGGGCGGCTTCGACCCTCCGTGGGGCATCTCACTTGTGGTGACGCCCCTTGGGGCCCTGGTCTCCGCGATGATGATATTCGTGGGGATCTTCGTGTCGCTTCCATCCACGGCAAAGGTGGGCAAAGGCTACGAGCTGTGGTACAACGTCTTCGTTATGATGACCGTGACCGGGGGCGTGGGGATGGTGATAACGGGGGACCTCTTCAACCTCTTTGTCTTCCTGGAGATCACCGCCATCGGCGCAACCGTGCTTGCGGTTCTGCCCAGGGACGGCGAGACCAAAGGGCTTAACTGGAGGGGGGCGGCAAGCTATGCCATCATCTCATCGGTAGCATCCTTTCTGATACTCGCAGCGATCGCACTGCTGTACGGTGCGACATCCACGCTGAACATGGCCCAGATGGCACAGAGGGCGGGGGATATCCCCTCCTTCGTGGCCGGTACGGCCTTTCTCCTGATGTTCGTGGGGTTCGGCATAGAGGCGGAGATCTTTCCCCTCAACGGATGGGCCCCCGACGTTTACAGGGGCTCCAGGTGGGGGACCGCCTCGATCTTCTCCGGAGTGGTGGGAAAGGCGGGCCTGATAGCCCTCCTCAGGATAGCGTTTATAATATTGGGCCCCGCGATCGGGGGGACCTTCCCCGCCGACCTGCTGATGTGGGCGGGCCTCGCCACGTTCATCGTGGGAGAGGCTGCCGCGTTCACATCAAAAGATCTCTACCGCATGCTGGGATTCTCATCCATAGGCGCCTACGGCCTCATACTGGCCGCCTTCGCTTCGGGATCGGAGATGGCGATACAGGCAGGGGTCCTTCTCATGCTCGGCCACATGCTCGCCAAACCCATACTCTTCTCGATGATAGATCGGGCGGGGGCGGGAAAGAGAGGGGACGTAACCCTCTCCGACCTGGAGGGGCTGGGGCGGAGGTCCACCATGTCCGGCGTCCTCTTCGTTGGCGCGGCGCTGGCGATGCTTGGCATGCCGCCCTCTCCAACGTTCTGGGGGAAGGTGATGCTCTTCTCATCCGCCGGAACCGAAGGACAGTGGGCCCTTGCCGTGATCGTGGCATTCGGGACCCTGCTGGAGGCAGGCTATATGGGCCGCCTGATCTGGAAGGTGATGAGCCCGGCCAAGGAGGAGAGGAAGGTCGAACTTCCTGTTCTGAGGCTTCTTCCAGGGCTGGTTGCCCTTGGATTGATAATGCTCATAGGCATACAGCCTGCGCTTCTCAACGACGTGCTTGACCGCGCTGCAGAGGAGTTCATGGACCGCCTGAACTACATCGATTGGGGGGGATTTTAGATGGTAGATATTCTCTCGGCCGAGATGCTTGTCATCATACCGCTCGTTGGGGCCTTGATCTCCCTGCTCACTTACAGGTTCCGTCTGGTCCCTGCCCTCTCCGCCCTTCTGTCCAGCGCAGCTCTTGCAGGGCTGGTCATATACATGGGCCTCAATACCGAGGTCCCCCTTGAAACATCTACCTGGAGCATGGTCCAGGGGCTCTCCATAAGCGTGACGCTCAACTGGCTGGGATATCTGTTTCTGGCATGTATCACGGTCCTGGCACCTCTGCTCATGCTGTACTCGCTGGAGCCCATGGAGAAGAGGTCAAGGG
>JAGLEG010000564.1 GCA_023145185.1 Thermoplasmata archaeon | reverse complement strand
ATCCACATAACCCACAGGTTCCTGGAGGATATCAAGGTCCATGAGGATCTGAAGGAGGCTTCCAAGAGCACGATGCTCAACACCGGAACTGCCCTGTTCGGGGCGGCATCCACCACCGTTGCGGGGTTCGGCCTCCTTGTGTTCGCCCTCCTGCCTCCCCTGCAGCAGTTCGGGATAGTGACCGCCCTCTCGATCCTCTTCTCCTTTATCGCCTCCGTCATCGTCCTGCCCTCCCTGCTCATCATCTGGGCCAAAGGGTACAGGAGGTTCGGAACGATGAAGGACAGGGCGAATGATACCTCCCCCTCAACACCCGCCGATCAGGGGTGATCTCTCCGGGGGGACAGATTAAATAATGACTCGACGATGGACACGCGATGCGGGTACTCGGGATAGAATCCACGGCACATACGTTCGGAGCAGGCGTGGTGGAGGACGGGGAGGTCCTCTCCAACGTACGCAGTATGTACGTTCCTGAAAAAGGTGGAATACATCCGAGGGAGGCTGCAGATCACCACGTTGGGGTGGGCACATCCGTGGTTGCCGAAGCCCTGAAAATTGCAGCCATCGGCGAGGGAGAGCTGGACCTTGTCTCTTTCTCCAGGGGGCCTGGACTGGGCCCCTGTCTCAGGGTGGGGGCGACTATCGCAAGGGTCATCTCCCTGAAGAACAGGATACCTATCCTCGGCGTGAACCACTGTGTCGCCCATATCGAGATAGGGCGGACCCTGGGATGCTCCGATCCGGTCCTTCTCTATGCCTCCGGCGGGAATACCCAGATCATCGCCCATCTGATGGGCAGATACAGGGTGCTTGGCGAGACACTTGACATAGGCATAGGAAATATGCTGGATAAGTTCGGACGGGATGTCGGCATCCCTTTCCCGGCTGGCCCCAGGATAGAGATGCTTGCCAGGGGAGAGGCCGTCGAGCCTTTCACGGATCACGGAATAGATCCCGAGGAGATAGGCCTTATCGATCTCCCCTACTCCGTCAAGGGGATGGATGTCTCCTTCTCCGGCATCCACACCGCCGCGAAAGGCCTCCTTGATAAAGGTCACCCCCTACCGTCCGTCTGCAGATCCCTGCAGGAGACCGTGTTCTCCATGCTGTGCGAAGTTGCCGAGCGGGCGATGGCCCATATAGGAACCGATGAGCTGCTCCTCGGCGGTGGCGTGGCCTGCAACATGCGGCTTCAGGAGATGGCCTCCACCATGGCCAGGGAAAGAGGGGGAAAAAGTTTTGCCCCCCCCAGATCACTTCTTGTGGATAACGGTGCAATGATCGCCTATCTCGGTGAGATCATGCACGGATCGCGTATCGAACATGATCTCAAGGATACCGTGATCGATCAGAGGTTCAGGACCGATCAGGTGGATGTCCTCTGGAGGACTGGGGGAAAGCCAGGGAGGATCACCACCCCCAATACCATCTCGCTGGAGGTAGGCACTGCCCCCGCTGCTGGAACTGTGCTGGGCAGGGGTGCAGAGGCTCTGATCACGTCAACCGAGAGGATGGGGATGGCGTGCGTATCTAAGAAGAGGGAAAGGAAAGGATACAGGCTTGAGGTCATTGAGAAAAAGCTGACAATGACCAGGATGAGAAATGAGGTCCGAATGCTGGGACATATCAGGTCCCTTGGGATCAGGACCCCACATATCATCGATGTTGACGAGGAGGAAGGCACCCTGATCCTTGAGCTCTTAAAGGGGCCAAGGGTGGCCTCCATCCTCAATACTCTCGACAGTGAACTTGTTGGGAAGATCATGTACAGCATTGGCCGGATAGCCGGAACCCTACACAGCGCGAGCATAGTGCACGGCGACCTCACCACATCAAATTTCCTGCTTCTTTCAGCGGATGGGAATATCGACCTGGCCCTGATAGATCCCTCTCTGGCCGAGAGAAGTGGCGAGATGGAGAAGATCGGCGTGGACCTCAGACTCTTCTTCGAGGTATTCGGATCCACCCATTCTCAGCTCCTGGACAGGGTCGACGAACTCTGGAGGGGCTACTCCGAGATGAACCCCCAATGGAGGGAGGCCAGGGAGAAACTGGATGAGATAACGACCAGGGGCAGATATATGAGCCCCGAGCAGGTGATATCATGAAAGGGAAGCTGTATCTGATAACCGGGAACCCCGGAAAGCTCAAGGAGATCAAGAACAGGCTGGATGTGCTGAACGTCGAATTGGGCACCCTCCAGGAGGAGTTCGTGGAGGTCCAGGCCGATACGCTGGAGGAGGTCGTTCTCTTCGGCATAGAGCACCTTGTAGGGGAAAAGGGGATCGATCTCCCCTTCATCAAGGCTGATTCCGGGCTCTTCATAGACTCACTTGATGGATTCCCCGGCGTCTATTCGGCCTACGTACAAGATACGATAGGGAACGATGGGATCCTCAAGCTGATGGAGGGATTGGACGACAGGACGGCAACGTTCAAAACGGTTATGGGGCTCCATATCCCGGGTGAGGGCGTCAGCCTCTTCAGAGGTGAGATCAGGGGTGAGATCACCCTTGAAAAGAAGGGGTTCTTCGGGTTCGGATACGACCCTGTCTTCATTCCGGAAGGGGCTGAAAAGACCTTCGCGGAAATGACCATTGAGGAGAAGAACAGGGACAGCCACAGGATCAGGGCCACGATGAAGCTGGTCGATCACCTCTCAAGGGAGTGATGGGCCCAACGATATCAGACGAAGGTCTCGAACGACTGAAGGATCTCAAGTAGGTCGTCCCGGACCCCTGCCTCATCCGCCTCATCCTCCAGCTGCCTGATCCTGTCGGTATAGGACCTGAGCTGCCCGATGAGCTCTCGAAAACATAGCACTTCATCCCTGGTCACCCGCTTGGCGGGTATCTTCTCGATGGCAATATCATCCGATTCGACATTATATTTGAGGGCGCAGAACATCTTGACCGATTCCATCTCTCCGGTATAGAATCCAAGTACGCGGTGTGTGGTGAGCTGATACACCTTAAAAAATATTAGACTTCGGGGGGAGGTCATACCATATTATAATAACCCCTAAATAACCACCTTTTCTGGGACATCCCGGGGGCCCCCAAATCGTTCGTGGTAGAGTTTGCTACGTGATTAAGAGCAAAATAACATGATCCGATCATCGCATTCTTTCATATATTTTTCAGATATAGCTCAAATATGATTATATAGAGAGGTTACCATTTATCCCTGAAGATGAAAACACTTGTACTATGTGTGGATCGCGATGATGACCTGGGTGTGAAATCCCAGGTGACAAGCCCTGTCATCGGTAGAAAGAACAACCTCAAGGCGCTGGTAGCTTTGGGCATAGCAGATCCAGAGGACTCGGATACAAACGTCATGTTCATGGGGCTGAAGCTCTTCAAGTGGTACAAGGAGATGGGCAGGGAGGTGGAGGTCGCCACCATCTGCGGGGACAAGAACGTGGGTGTCGTCTCGGATGCTAACCTGGTCCGCCAATTCTACTCGGTCATAGAGCAGTTCTCACCGGATACTCTCGTGCTGGTGTCGGACGGCGCGGAGGATGAGGTCATCCTTCCAGTGATATCCCAGAGAGTGCAGGTCGAGCACGTAGAGCGGGTGGTCATAAAACAGGCCCAAAATATCGAATCCACCTTTTACATAGTCATGTCTGCGCTCAAGAACCCAAAGATCGCCAAGAAGGTCATTGTCCCTGTAGCGATGGCACTCATGCTCTGGGGCATCATGATGATCCTCGGTGAGACAGAGGCGGCCCTTGGCCTGATGCTGGCATTCTTCTCGCTATTTTTACTTTCAAAGGCGCTAAACCTGGAGGGACAGGTGGCCAGGATGTTCGAGGATACGCAGGGAGCGTTGAAAACACGCCGTTATCTGCTGTTTGGAGGGGTGATAATATCAATGACCCTGATCGTCAGCGGGATGTTCTACAGCTTCTTCCAGGCGAGGAACGAGGAGGAGGCGCGAAGGTTCCTGTACCAGTTCCTGAACTCCATTATGCCCTTTATCATCCTCGCTGCAGTGTCGTATACCCTGGGCAATACGTTAGACACGTACATGAGAAAAGGGAAGTTCATCAGGTCCACGTGGACCATCGTGTTCTCGCTCGGAGCCATCTTCTTCATCGCAAGGACCACAATGGATTTCATTGGGGCGGTACTGGGATATGAAGACTCCTTCAACTGGGAGAACGGCCTCAGATATCTGGCCATCGCCGGGCTCCTTCTCATCATCACCATGGCCGTTCACAACTACAACAAGGGAAAATCCAAGGGCAAGAGAAAGGTTGGATGGATGAGATAGTAGGTGATCTCCCTGGACATTGAGACATGGATACCCATTTACCACGCGATCGCAAATGACCTGGGTCTGGATCCGCTTGAGGATGCGAACGCGTCAAAGACCCTTTCTGATATGCTCTCCGCCAACCACAACATCACACCCAGAGAGGAGTCCATCGAGAAGGTGTCGGAACTTCTCAAAGGGAAAAGGGCCTATGTTTTCGGGTCCGGACCCGATCTGGAGGAGGAGCTGGACAGGTTCACAACAGAGCGTTTGAGCGCCTTGAAGGGAGAAGAGACGTCGTGGTTGGACTCTGTGTTGATCTCGGCGGATGGTGCGACCTCCGCCCTTCTGGCCAGGGAGATCATACCCCACATCATCGTAACAGACCTCGACGGCTCCCCGCACGATCAGCTGGATTGTCTTGGAAGGGGCACCGTGATGTTCCTGCACGGCCACGCGGATAACGTGGGGGTGCTGAGAACACATGCACCCGAGCTCAAGGGCCACGTGATCGGGACCACGCAGGTCTCACCCTATGAGGGAGGGAAGTTGGATAATTTCGGTGGTTTCTCGGACGGGGACAGGGCGGCATTCATAGCAGAACACTTCGGTGCATCGGCAATAATCCTTCTGGGCTTTAATTTCAACGAGGTGGGGGAGAAGATCGGCGAGGGAGGGATCAGATCGAACCTTACAAAAGAGCGGGAAGATCGGAAATTCCGCAAGTTGACCTGGGCCTCTGTTCTCCTTGGACTTGTGACAAAACCCCAGCCGGTCTCGTACAGCAAGAGCCATTCTCTTCTGAGACAGGCCCTGGGAATCAAGGCCCCGAATAAAAAGGCGAGGTTGAACAGGGACCTGTAGGACCTGCTCTTAATCCGTCCTGTATCCAATTCAACACAATAACCTTATATAATTAAATGTGTTAGCGCAAAATCCACGGTGGTATCGATGGGAAAAAGCTTGGATCCCGAGATCAGGGAGATAGTTGAAAGCAGACGACTTCTGAAGAAGATCTGCATGAGATGTTGCGCCAGGAATTCCATCAGGGCCGACCAGTGCCGAAAATGTGGGTACAAGGGTCTCCGCATGAAGGCAAAAGAGAGTAGGGGCCAATGATCCCACCACCTCTCTAACCATCCCGTTTCCCCATCAGCATCCTTATCTTTTGAGCTGGGGCTCTACATTTATTATCCATGTTATCGTTTCACCACCCATGGGCACACTCTACCTTTCCTCGAGGACGGAGTTCATCAGGGCGGTGGACCTCGACACCGGGAGGACCATCCTGCTCATCGGGCTCCCTGACGAAATGGTGAAATGGCTTGATATCGGCCTGCCCAGAAATACGCCCTCGGTGAGGGGACCTCACGATATGGAGGGGCGGGCCTTTGACATCGTGATCTGGTGGATAGAAAGGGGAGGATACGATCAGAAGGGCGTGGAGCGGGTACGGGAACTCCTGACAGCCCAGGGTGAGTTCTGGGCGATCTTACCCCGGGAAGGGGACCTTATCGATGAGTTCATCGGATCGATGGTCCTTGATGTGAATAAGAGCATACATCCGCTGATGATGACCCAGGAGAGGGACATGGTGCCGATCTGGGTCCCAGAAGCTCACGATCGGTAATCTGACAGCTTTCTCTGTTCCGGGGAGAAGGCCAGGCAGGTTTTCCAGGACCTCCGTGCGAAGTGTGGATACCGGCCGAACTCCCCCACCCAGGATCTTAGAAACTCGCGGGTAACTGGATCGCTTGGATAGCCCGAGCCGATCTTCCGTCCCGCCTCCTCCCCCAGTTCCGAGATCCTCATGTCCCTTGTCACTTTGGCAAGGATGGACGCGCCGCCCACCACCGGGTGATGCAGGTCCGCCTTATGCATAGAGTTTATGCTGATACTGGAACATCCCGTAAGCTCATTGTGGAAATGTAATATCCGTTTGCCGAACCTGTCCGCGTTGGTATCTGCAGCGTCAACTATCACGTGATCGATCCGGGAGGGGACAGCCTCCATGGACAGCGTACATCCCGATGGGAGATCTGGATGCAGGACCTCACTATTCTGTGATATCGATGATAGCACCGATGAGAACGCCAGCACCTCAAGGTGGTTGATGGTCATCGACCGCCTCGCCTCGTCTATCCCCTCTGCCGATATCTCCATTATACAGTGGCCTCCAACCTCCCGCAGGCGGTCGAACAGTTGAGCCCTTCTCGAAGGGGAGAGGAGCTTGGAATCCTTAACTCCCATCTCCTCAAGCTCGTCCTCTCCGTTCCACGCCAGGGCAGCTACCACCAGAGGACCCAGCACAGGCCCCCTTCCAGCCTCATCGATCCCCAATATCATCGGTGAGGGGAATGGGCCGTCAAGATATAGATTTTCTCCAGCTGAGAAACGGCTGTGACCGGGGCATCAGCTCTTCCGACGTAGATTTTATCGAGGATGTGGTTTGGCTTGACGGGCTGGGTTAAGTTGATATCGAATAAACATCATTATCGACCGAGGAATCGACATGGCTGATGAGAAGATCATATCCAAGGATGCTCTTGAAAGGGAGATCGCCTGCCCGGAGTGCAGCAAGACCATGATACAGGTCTACCTGAATTACAACGGGAGCACGATCCTGATAGACAACTGCAATGGATGTGGCAGCTACTGGTATGACAAGGGCGAACTTGACAAGGTCCTGGGTGAGGAGGAACTGGAGAATATGCTCAACCTGAAGATGCCCAACAGGTCAGGTTCCAGGTTCCCATGCCCCCGCTGTGGAGGAGATCTTGCTGTCAAGATGCTGCTCAATGTGGAGATCGATCAGTGTAGAAGCTGTTCGGGGGTCTGGCTGGACAGGGATGAGATCGGCCAGATCAAGGCGGCATGCAAGGCCGGAATGGACCCCAACACCCTTGTTGACATCATCAACAGGATAGAGTAAGATACACATCCACGGTCATCATTGCAGACCATAGCGTCCAGTGATTGAAGCACTGTCCAATGTTACTCTACGTCTATGCCCTCCCCTGTTCATTGGCTGCCCATCACTTTCTGCTGGACCTGAGCGTGTATAGTTTATGGAAGAAACCTTTCGCCTTTTCATCGGCGATCCTCTCAAGGTTTTTCTCGTTCAGCCTCAGGAGCTCCCCCTCATCAAGCCAGATGCCAAGGCACTCGGTACACTGATCGACCTCGATGTTGTACATGTATTTCATCGTCATGAAACCGCCGCATCTGGGGCAGTCGAAGTTGGCCCATGCATCCATACCGTCTGCTTTCTTGACCTCTTTCTCGGCCAGCTTATCCTTGACGACCTTCTTGAACTCCCCTTTGTCAAACCAGTAACTATCACACTTCCCGCAGTAATCAAGGTATACATTTGGACCGGGGATCTCTATCTCCACCCGTTCCATCGGAATCTTGCAGTGCGGACAATCAATTATCATTTTGAGCTCTTCTGCCTTCAAACCCATGGTCCTTCCTCCAAAAAATATATTACAACCGCCATAACGAAACGAGATTATATAACGATTTTTAAAAAATGGAGACAAATGCCAGTCGAGCCATGCCAGAAAACATATCCGCGATGAGCGTATATCACGGACCATTGTAAGATCGTTTGAGGGATAAGATGGAGAATGGTACTCCCGATATCACATATCTTTTCGAGCCCAGAGGTCTGGCCGTGATAGGTGCCTCGGGGGATGATACCAAAATAGGCAATATGATCATGAACAACATAGTGTCCACCGGCTACGAGGGAGGCATCTATCCCGTCAATCCAAAAGGAGGAACAATCCTTGGAAAAGAGGTTTACAGATCGATATCTGACATCGATGCTGTGGTGGATATCGCGATCATATCCATACCCGCACACCTCGTGTATGATGCTGTGTCGGAATGTGGAAAAGCTGGTGTGAAGTTCATAATAATAATCACTTCCGGATTCTCGGAGATAGGAAACCGGGAGGAGGAGCGGAGGATTGTTGACATGGCAGTTCGCCATGGCATGAGGGTTCTCGGGCCCAATGTCTTCGGGATATACTCGGGAAAGATGAAACTCAATGCCACGTTCGGGCCCAGGGACATCGTCCCGGGCAATGTGGCGATACTATCCCAGAGCGGGGCACTTGGGATAGCAATGATTGGTAAGACCGCCAAGGAGGGCATCGGGCTCTCAACCATCATATCAATTGGAAATAAATCCGACATAGATGAATCCGACCTTCTGGAGTACCTGCTGGACGATCAAGATACCAGATCCATTTTCCTCTACATAGAGGGCGTCAAGGATGGAGAGAGGTTCAAGAACACCCTGATGCGGGTGACCCGAAAAAAACCGGTTGTGGTGATCAAATCCGGTAGATCGAAGAGAGGGGCGTTGGCTGCGGCCTCCCATACGGGGTCCCTCGCAGGGTCCGATGAAGTGTTCGATGCGATCATGAGACAGTGCGGTGTGGTCAGGGCCGAGAGCATTCAGGAGGCCCTGAACTGGTGCAAATACCTCTCCAAAGCTCCCTTTCCAACAGGCGATAGCGCGGTCATCGTGACGAACGGGGGTGGGATAGGGGTCATGGCAACCGATGCCTGTGAGAAATATGGGGTCAAGCTCCTTGACGATACGGACCTTACCAGGGAGATATTCTCCCCGGTGACCCCCTCCTTCGGATCGACCAAGAACCCTGTGGACATCACAGGAGGTGCAACGGCCCAGGATTATCACGATGCCCTTCTCGCCGCACTGGAGAACGATAAGATCCATTCAACGATCGCCCTCTACTGTGCCACATCGTCATTCGACATGGAGAGCCTCTCGAGGATGATGGAGGATATCTACACCAGATATATGGACAGGGGCAAACCCATCATCTTCTCCGTCCTGGGAGGTGAGAAGGTGGAACAGGCCGTGAACTCACTTCGGTCAAGGGGCGTACCGGTCTTCTCCGACGTATACGATGCCGTGGGGACGCTGGGGATCCAATACAGGCAGTACCACCATCAGAACGACCTGGTGGAGGAGATGCCATCCGCGGATATTGACGACGCCGGGGTGGAAGATATCATCCGGTCCGTTTACGAGGACGGTAGGACGTTCCTGCTGGCCCAGGAAGCCCAGAAGCTTATGCGGGCCTGTGGCATCTCCATGCCCAGGGCCGGGGTCGCCTCCAGCCTCGAGGATGCGGTGAGCATCGCAGATGATATCGGTTACCCGGTAGTTCTGAAGATCGTCTCGCGGGATATCCTTCACAAGAGCGATGCAGGTGGCGTGGCGCTGGACCTCGAAAGCAGTGATGAGCTGATAGATGCGTACCAGGGTATCATCAGGAACGCCCGCTCGTACGATCCAAATGCGGTTATCGATGGGGTCGAGGTCGCCCAGATGGTGAGAAAGGGGGCGGAGACCATCCTGGGCGCAAGGATCGACAGCTCCTTCGGACCGGTGATGATGTTCGGCCTCGGGGGGATATACGTTGAGGTCATGAAAGACGTTACATTTCGCTCATGGCCCATGGCCCGCAGCGACATCCTGGAGATGATCAAGCAGACCAGGTCATTTCCCCTTCTGTTGGGCGTTAGAGGGGAGAAACGGAAGGAGATCGACATGATCGTTGATACAATGGTCAAACTCGGGGTCCTTCTTGATAAACATCGTAGCATATCGGATATCGAGATCAACCCCCTGGTGGCATACGAGCTGGGAAAAGGGATCAGGGCAGTTGACATCAGGGTCATACTAAATGAAGAAGGAGGATCTAAATCATGAAGAGGATAGTGATCGCCTCGGTCAAGAAAGGGGCAGGAAAGACGAGCCTGATCGTTGGATTGGCGAGGAACCTCAAGGTCAGGGTCGGATACGTTAAACCCTTCGGAGAGAGGGTAATATACAGGAACAAGGAGATCCAGGACCTGGACTCTTCCCTGATGAAGGATATCCTCCACCTGGGGGGAGAGGCCAGTGAGATGAGCATCGGTTACGACCATTCCAAATTGAGATATCTGTACGACAAGGAGAAGATCTGCGGAAAGCTCATGGAGATGGCGGAGACGGCGGGCGAGGATAAGGATGTCCTGTTGGTGGAGGGGGGCGATATCACAAGCGGCGCATCCGTACACCTCGACCCGATCTCGATAGCCAGGGGCATCTCGGGAAAGCTTGTTTTCGTTGTCAGCGGAGATGATGATACGATCATGGACGACATCACCTTTGTACGCAGATACGTGGATATGGAGAACGTTGATTTCGCCGGCGTCGTTGTGAACAAGGTCCAGAACGTCTCCAGGTTCAGGCAAGATCACCTGAAGAAGATCAGGGAAAAAGGCGTCCCCGTCCTGGGGGTCCTGCCGTATAAAAAGGAATTGAACTACCTGACAATGAATTTTATCTCTGATTCCATCACGGCGAAGGTACTTGCAGGCGAGGAAGGGCTGGGAAACCGGGTGAAGACGGTCCTGGTCGGTTCCCTTTCGGCGGACAGGGCCCTCAACAGCCCCCATTTCCACAGGGAGAACAAACTTATCATCACGGCAGGGGACAGACATGATATGATCCTTGGGGCCCTGGGATCGAACACGGCGGGCGTCCTGCTGACGAACAACATCCTGCCCAGTTCGAAGTTACTGGCCCTGGCAGGAGAGAAGAGCATCCCGCTACTGCTCGTCTCCGCGGACACCTTCCAGGTGGCCAAGATGATCGATGACATGGAGCCGCTGCTCACAAGCTGTGATGAGGAGAGGATCGCCCTGCTGGAGGAGATGGTCAAGAATATGGTGGAGCTGGACGGTTTCCAGTAGGCCGCCCCATGGGAAATAATATATCTTATCGTCTCCGTTGAAGGGGATGATGCACTGGAAGGAGATGCTCGACAGGGCGGTAAGCACCAGAAGATCGCTCCTCTGTGTCGGCCTTGACACGGATATGACCCGGTTTGGGGAGGATGCGGACCAGCTGGAGATCAACAGGGGGATCATCAGGGCAACCTCCGACCTTGCAGTGGCCTACAAGCCCAACATGGCATTCTACGAGGCTGAAGGTCACCGGGGCATGAAGGCCCTTGAGGATACGATAGAGGTGATAAGGGAAGAAGCCCCGGACACGTTGATAATCCTGGACGCCAAGAAGGGTGATATCGGCAATACCTCCAGGGCCTATGCCAGATCCGCCTTTGAGGTCATTGGGGCGGATAGCATCACCGTCAATGCATACATGGGGAAGGATGCGATCGAGCCGTTCTCTGACTACCAGGACAAGCTCATCTTCGTGCTCTGCAGGACGTCCAACAAGGGCGCATCGGAGATCCAGGACCTGATCTCTGGAGATGAACCCCTGTACAACATCATGGCCAGGAACATCCGGAGCTGGGACCGACATGGCAACCTGGGAGCCGTGGTTGGGGCCACTTTCCCCGAGGAACTGGGAAGGGTCCGAGAGATCCTGGGACCCTCGACCCCCATCCTCGTTCCGGGCATTGGGACGCAGGGAGGAGACCTGAAAAAGGTCCTGACCAATGGAACGGGTGAGGATGGTACAGGCGTCCTCATCAATATGTCAAGAGGGATCATGTTCGCTTTTCAGAAGGATGAGTACAGTGGCCTTTCAATGGAAGAGGCCGCACGACGGGAAACGCGTAGACTTCACGAGTTGATAAGGGCCGAACTGACCCAGGATGGGAGATGGTGAGATGGTGAAAGAGGATTCAGAACCCATGGAAGATGTGGACCTGATGGTCAAGAGGAGCCCGATATCGGGTTCAGGTATTGCCAGGGTCCACGTATCTGTCCTGCAGATGGTCAAGGTCGAGGAAGGCAAACCTGCGCTCCTCAGGCGTGGGACCAAAGAACGGGTGGTCAGGCTCGTGGCGGATGAGATGATGGAAAAGGGCAAGGTATCCCTGCGACAGAAAGACCTTGAGAGACTTCGGGTCAAAGCA
>JAGLEG010000563.1 GCA_023145185.1 Thermoplasmata archaeon | reverse complement strand
CGTTCGAGATGTCCAAAAGCATCCGCGTCGCAGATCAGATACGCAAGATGAACCGATCGTTGATGGACCAGGGTCGCCCCTACGTGTTGATCGGACCCGGGCGATGGGGGTCCACCGACCAGTGGTTGGGAATACCGGTCGCGTGGAGTGATATTGCCGGGGCCAGGATAATAGTCGAGACGCCGGTGGAGGAGAGGATCATAGATCCGTCCCAGGGGTCACATTTCTTCCACAACATGATCAGTGCAAATATTGGTTACATGACCATCGGCAAAGGCGAGGCGAACGAGGTGGGCTGGGATTGGTTGGGTGGTCAACCTGCTGAGGGCGAGTCCGAGAACGTAAAACATGTACGGCTCCAGGAACCTATGGAGGCTCGCCTTGATGGAAAGAGGGGAATAGGGGTCATTCTCAAGAAGTGCAGGCCCGGAAGGGAAGAAGTTACGTCGGAGGTGGAAGGATGAGCGCGGAAAAAGATTATTGTCCATATCTATCGGACGATCAGCATGAGGAAAATGATGTAAGGTCGGGGAGCCAGATCGGTAACGGAGCTGACTGGAAGCTGCAGGAGAGGGAGAAGGAGCTGAAATGTATCTATTCCATCTCGGCCGTTCTCAGGAACAAGGATATCATCGTCGAGGAGGCGATGAAGATGATAGTGGACCTGATCCCCCCGGCGTGGCGGTATTCCGAGATCACCTGTGCTCGGATACTGTTTGACCACCAGGAGGTCGTTACCGGGAATTTCAGGGAGACCACCTGGAAACAGGCAGGGGAGATAAGGTACGGCGATGAGGCCAAGGGGAGCGTTGAGGTGTACTATCTCCAGGAGAGGGAGGACATGGGCGACGGCCCATTTCTTCCCGAGGAGAGGAACCTGATAGAGACCATCGGGGAGATGGTGGGGACCTACCTGGAGAAGAGGAGGATACACCAGGACCTGCAGAAGCTGGAGAGGAAACCCCAGGTGGACAAGCAGGATTGGGAGGTGATACTGGACCTCCTGATGAAGACCGACCCAAGGGGTTCCCTTCGGATCACCAGGCGGATGATCTATCACCTCTACCGGATCCACAATGAGGAGATAAATAATGTGATAAACGGGATATGCACCCTCGACGAGAACGAGGACGATTCGGGGTGGTGCGGCATCAACATACCCAATCCCAGGGAGGATATCGCAACGCTCGAGGAGGTGCAGAAAAAGGTGTTCATGATAGCAAAGAGATCACTTTCACCGCAGGAGATCGCGGACCTCTTCAACACCTGGCTGATGGCGGATAAGGCACGTTCCCTGCTTCTTTTGTCCCAGAGGAGGGGTGTCTCCCTCATGGACATCTCCAGGGAGCTGAACCATTTCTGGGACCTGGATGAGGATTCAAGGTCGTTGGCACCCGAGGATGACGTGACCATCCGTACGGCCCTTATCAGGCATTTCTTTACGGGGAAGCTGAGATATGTCAATGTCGCCAAGAAGTTCATGACCCTCGATAACTTCGTCTCCCTTCTCAAGAACGTTGTGGGCCCGCCGCAGGGTGAGGGGAAACTGGGGGGGAAGGTCTCGGGGATATTCCTGGCCGAGAAGATCATAGAGAAGGAGAAGGAGAGGTTTGAAGAGCTGGGCGATATAAAATTCCCCAAGAGCTGGTATCTGACCACCGACACGATGCTCAGCCTGATACACTACAACGATCTGGATGAGATCAGCCACATCAAGTACATGGACCCGAATGAGATACGGCAGGAACAGCCGTTCCTCGAGCAGATATTCAAGAACTCCATATTCCCACCTGATATCCTGGGGGGTTTGAGGGGGATACTCCGCGACCTCGGTAACAGGCCGATAATCGTGCGGTCGTCCAGCCTTCTGGAGGACAGCTTCGGAGCTGCGTTCTCGGGGAAATACAAGAGCCTCTTCCTGGTGAACGAAGGGAGCGAGGAGGAGAGGTTAAATGGACTTTTGAACGCGATAACGGAGGTTTATGCATCCACGTTCGCCCCTGAACCCATCGCCTACAGGAAGGAACGCGGCCTCCTCGATTTCTTCGAGGAGATGGGGATATTGATCCAGGAGGTGGTGGGCACCAGGATAGGTGACTATTTCATACCCGCTTTCGCGGGGGTCGCGTTCAGCAACAACGAGTTCCGCTGGTCTCCAAGGATCCGCAGGGAGGACGGAATAGTCCGGATGGTGGCGGGGCTCGGGACCAGGGCGGTGGACCGTGTTGGAAACGATTACCCCGTTCTGGTCTCTCCCAACAGGCCGGAGATCCAGGTGAACACGCTGGTGGATGAGATGGTCCAGTATTCACAGCATTACATGGATGTGATAAACCTGAAGAAGGGTACTCTGGAAACGGTCCCATCCGTGGAGTTTCTGAGGGAGAACTGGGATGCCTATCCCATGGTCAACAAGATAGTGTCCATCCATAGGGACGACATGCTGACCCCCGTCGTCGATATACTGCATGATGCCAGGGAGGAGGATATGGTGATCACCTTCTCCAAGCTCATCGGCGATAACAGGTTCCTGCCCCAGATCAAGCGGCTGCTATCGATACTGAAGGAGAAGATGGGGACCCCGGTGGATGTGGAGTTCGCCCACGACGGGAAGGCACTTCACATACTGCAGTGCAGGCCCCAGAGCCATGCCACCGAGATGGAGAGGGTCCCCATACCCAAGAACATCCCCCAGGATCGAAAGCTGTTCTCGGCGGGGAAGTACGTGACCACAAGCCATATCGAGAACATCGAATACATCGTCTACGTTGACCCTGCAGCATATGGAAAGCTGGAGGAGAGGAGTGAGATGTACAATGTGGCCCAGGCTGTAGGCGCGTTGAACAGGGCACTTCCAAAGAGGAAGTTCATCCTGATGGGCCCCGGAAGGTGGGGGAGCCGAGGGGATATCAAACTGGGCGTGCCGATAACCTACAACGACATCAACAATACGGCCCTTCTGATAGAGATCGCCAGGGTGAAGGGAGGATATCTGCCCGAGCTCTCGTTCGGAACGCATTTCTTCCAGGACCTGGTGGAGGCTGACATACACTATCTCCCCCTGTACCCGGACGAGCCGGAGAACCTCTTCAACGAGGAACTGCTGGAGATCGCCCCAAATCACCTGAAGGAGATGTTTCCCAAATATGGTGAATTGGAGGGTGTAGTCAAGGTAGTTGAGGTATCCGAGATCTCCAGGGGAGGCACACTATCTGTTGTGATGGATGGTGAGGTCAACAGCGCACTGGCATACCTGATGCCTCCTGGCCACTGGCTCTGGAGGATGAAGAAGGTGGAGGAGATCGTGGCCTCGCTGGATGTGGACCTGTACGGCCTGAGAGGGATCTACGTCGTTGGAAGCACGAAGGAGGGGACGGCAGGCCCAGAGAGCGATATCGATATCATCGTTCATCAGGTGGAGGATGAGGAGAAGAGGGACGCCCTTTTCTCACGTCTTATCGGCTGGGATGAGAAGATCTGCCAGGAGAACCTGGATCGGACGGGGGTCGAGCTGGAGAAGATCCTGGACGTTCACATCGTTACCGATGATGATATCGCAAACAAGACATCGTGGGCGACCCATATCGACTCACCATACAATCCTGCCAGGATGATCCCTCTTAGCGAGCAGTGATCATATCGAGATCAGATCCCTTGATGATGTTGAGAGGTGATCCGTGTCGAACCTGACAAGAGACAGCTCGGGCCCGTCGTGGGCTGCGGAGAGCGAGTAGGTTTCCCCCGTTCTTTCCATCCAGTTCCCGGTGAGCCTGGGAGATTCGTGGATGTGCCCGTGAAGGGTCAAGAGTGGTTGTTTGTCTTTGATATGGCGCTGAATGGCTATGCTGCCCACGTGCTCGTCGAGTGGTGCGTGGTCCAACATTCTGCCCCCTGCGATCCGGTCAAGATCGGACCCGTACGGCGGGGAGTGAAATAGGAAAATTGTCTTCTCCGGAGGATCGGACCCTGCGAGTTCCTTCAGGTCCTCCGATATCGTTGAGTATCTTACCTCATCCTCGGGGATATCCACGGTCCTGAACCCCTCCTCCGGCGAGACGCAGCCGGGATCGACGAATCTCGAAACGTCGTAACGCTCCCAATCCTTCAGAAGGAACGGTGTAGGGGAGACGTAGGTGTATCCCTTCACCAGAAGGCTCCCAAAGGGGACGGTCCTGTTGTGGATATATTCTATCAAGCCGTCCTTATCCGCATCAAGGAAACGTCCCTCATGGGAGCGCGGGTCATCGTTTCCCATTATCACGAAGAAGCGGGTATCGTCGCCGGTGATCTTTTTGGTCCTTTCGATCCCCCCGAAGAAGACATCTTCGAGGAACTTACCACTGTTCTTTACCGCCCCGAATCCCTTTGGAAGCAGGTCCCCTCCGAAGAGAACGCCATCCGGTCGCTCCTTCTCGATGATCGAGTAGAGCAGATGGTACTTCTCCTCGGCGCCGTGCAGGTCCGATACAAACAGACATTTCAAGATCATACACCACTTGCTGGACCTCTCCGGTATGATCGAACCGGGTTATATACGTCACCATTTTAAAAATTCGATTGATATGACCGAAAACAATCTATCACAATTATCCATTGAGGTATTATCCCATGAAAGAATCAGAGACCCTTGAACTTAAACGCTCTACATCAGAGCTTAAGGAGGCCATTATCTCCATTTCATCCATGCTCAACAAGCATGAAAAGGGAGAGATATATTTTGGTATAAGGAACGATGGTAAGGTAATGGGGCAACAGGTTAGCGACAAGACACTCAGAGACATTTCACAAGGGATATCCAACTTCATAGAGCCAAAGATATACCCAACGATCGAAGCAACCAGGATTGAGGGGAATGATTGCATTCGTGTTGCCTTTGAAGGGAATGACTCTCCTTATTTTGCCTACGGGCGGGCATATATGAGGATCAGCGACGAGGATCGAATACTAAGTCCTAAAGAGATCGAGCGCATCATACTTGATAAAAATTCAAACAGAAATTACTGGGACTATCAGAGATCGAGCTCCACTAAAGAAATGATCGATGAAGATGAGTTAAATCGATTTCTTGAGAATGCGAAACAAGCCGGTCGATTGGAAACCAAGAAAGACAACAAGATCGCTATCCTCGACAAGCTTGGGTTGTTGGATGGTGATAAACTTCGAAATGCTGGTGAGATCTTATTTTGCGATCAAAACAAGCTGGAAGTACAGCTTGCAATATTTGCTGGAAAGGATAAAACAACATTTCTGGATATAAAAATGCTAGAGGGCAATATCTTTCATTTGCTAAGAGAATCGGAATTGTATCTCAAGTCCAATATCAGATGGAATGTTAAATTTGGTAAACTACAACGTGAAGAAACACCTGAGATACCGATAAAGGCCTTGAGAGAGGCTCTTGTAAATTCACTATGTCATCGAGAATATTCCAATCCGAAAGGGAACGAGATAGCCTTATTCAAGAATCGGATTGAGATCTACAATCCTGGAAGCTTTCCAGAGGGTTTGAAACCTGATGATTATATTCATGGTGATGAGCGGTCCGTACTTAGAAATCCACTCATTGCAAATGTTCTCTATCTCTCCAAAGACATCGAGAAATGGGGATCGGGGCTTAGACGGATTCATGAGGAATGTCAGAGCAAAGATATCAAAGTTGAGTTCAAGCCCCTGAAGACAGGCTTCATAACTATCTTCTACAGAGAGCCGAAGGAGATCGAGAAGTTGGGTGAAAAGTTGGGTGAAAACGAAGAACGGATCCTGGCTTTGATTATTGAAGACCAGACGATCCCAATTACTGATATTGCTGAAAAGATCGGTATTAGTACCACTGCTGTGGAAAATAACATTAAGAAGTTAAAAGTGAAAGGTCTGTTGGAAAGGAAGGGGCCTGCGAAGGGAGGATATTGGCAGGTGAAGTTATAATGTCTGGATACCAGGGTGCAGTCCAGTGTTGCCACAAATAGATGTTTCGTTACATCGAAACAATAATAAGGGAAATATTTCGACCTATCGAAACAGTTGGTTGACCCTGACATATTTATTTCTGGAAAGTACCTGGGTTCTTTTAAAATGATACGCGGGTCAGGCCGAATCAGTGAAAACGCAATTTAAACCATCACTTTGATCTGAATGGAAACAATCATAACCATTGGTTTTAATAACGATACTGGAGAGAACCATCGATAATCGTTGATAAGGGAGAGGTGCAAGAAATGTGGACGAGAAAAGGGTTGTTTTCGATATCGCTGGTTTTATTGTTGATGATCTCCGGAATGACCGCTCTAATCAGCCTTCCTGATGATAAACTTCCTTTCACTATAACGGATAATGCAAGTGCATCATTTGCTGGAGGAAATGGAACGATATCCAATCCTTATCAGATCTCAAATGTAACTCAACTTCAAAACATAGATGACAATCTGACTGCAAACTATATGCTGATCAATGATATCGATGCATCTGACACAAAAAATTGGAACTCTGGCAAGGGATTTGATCCGATTGGCAATTATAATAAAAAATTTATAGGTTTTTTTAATGGGAATGGACATAATATTTCGAACCTATATATTCATAGAAAATCTGACCATCATTTGGGCCTATTTGCACATATTTCACATCAAGGTATTGTAGCAAATCTATCATTAACAGATATTGATTTTTCAGGGCAGTCAAGTGTAGGTGGTATCGGATCACGGTTGACTAATAATTCAGTAATTGATAACTGCCATGTTACTGGAGAAATCCGTGTTAGTGGTGGTAACTTAGGAGGTATAGTGGGCTATTCTCGAGGACATATCATAAATTCAATTTCAAACTGCATGATATATGCTACTGGTAGCCAGGTAGGAGGACTAATTGGAGAAGCAAGAGGGTCGTCAATTATATTTAATTGTACATCAAACGGACTTGTATCATCAGGTGGGGGAAATTGTGGAGGATTAGTGGGATTAAATACAGGTAGTATATATTCATCCACTACTGCAAGCAAGGTATCATCACACTGGTATAAGGTGGGAGGTTTGGTTGGATCCCATTCTAAGGATGCTGAAGTAACAGTAGGCGGAATAATTCAGGATTGCCACTCAGAGTCCGAAGTATATAGTGGCACCGCCGAAGCTGGTGGTCTGGTTGGTACGAATTATGCTGTAATAAATAATTGCAGCAGTAACGGGATTGTAAACGGTAAGAATAATGTTGGAGGTTTAATCGGAAGAAATTATGGAGATATATCAAATTCTTATTCAGAAGGAAAAGTCACTGGAATAAATAGCGTTGGTGGATTCATAGGTAAAGCTTTCA
>JAGLEG010000562.1 GCA_023145185.1 Thermoplasmata archaeon | reverse complement strand
TCTACCTCCTCCTTGGAGAAGAAACCCGTGGCGTAGAGCATATCCACCATAAGCACGCCTATGGTGCCGTCCACGTTCAGGATCAGGTTCGATTTCTTCTGCGTCGTCACTCCCTGAACGCTCAGGGCGAAATCAAGCAGGTCCGTCCTGGGGAAGTTGTTCCTTGCATACTCGATGAGAAGGGTGACCCTTCCGTCCGGGTTCTCGAGGGATTTGACCCGGTGTCCGATACCGGGGATCTTGATGTTGCGGTTCTTCATGTCCTTCACGAAGTCCCTGGGGCCCATTCCCTCGTTGTACGCCCTCTTCATGTGTTTGGCGCATCCGTCGACCGCCCCGCCGAACCTGGGCCCGATGGTGAGCAGTCCGGAGCATAGACAGGATATCAGGTCCTTTCCCGCCCTGGAGGTCACTATGGCGTTGTGAGCTCCAGAGACGGCGGGGCCGTGATCGGCAACGATCATCACCGCCAGCTCGATGAACTCGGAGGCCCATTTGGGGAACTTCCTTCCGAACCACAGAAGCGCGATCACGTCTCCCAGCTTGCCTCCGTCGTGAACGATCTCGGATATGGGGTAGCCCCCATACACGACCTCCTCACCACGGTCGTCCGCCACCGACGAAATAAATGAGGTGGGCTTTCTTATTACGCCCCTCTTCAGTGCATCGGCGTAGTCCATGGGTATGTTCGGGAGCGTCTCCGGCTCCTCTATCGGGGTGATGCTGCCATCGACCTCCAGCTTGAGGAAGGTCTTTGCTATCTCCTCACCCAGCGTATCAAAGGACTTGGGGACCACCACTCCAACCGCCTTGAGCGCGCTGTTCTTCGCGTCTGCCGTCTCCGTCTCGACACCCGCCTTGGCTCCCGCATGGCCGAACTGTACGCCGGCCGGGAACACCTTTGAGCAGGTTCCCATGACCCAGAATACCAGGGGTTTTGTCAGCCTACCGCTCTTGACGGCCTCCACGACCCTGTACTCCTCATCTCCTCCCAGCTCTCCAAGGGAGACCATCATTTTGATCTTGGGGTTCGCCTCGTACCTGAGAAGGTGATCTATGAGCGAGGACCCCGGATACTTATCGCCTCCTATGGCGACCCCCTCGAAAATGCCGTCAGTGTTGTGGGATATGATGTTGAACATCTCATTCAGAAGGCCGCCGGATTTGGTCACAAGTCCAACAGAACCCCGCCTGTAGAGCTTCTGCTCCTTGATGTTCTCTATTGTGCCGCCGGTGTTGCCAACCTTGAACGCACCTGCGCCTATGGCTCCAACGGTGGCGGGTCCGATTATGATCTTCTTCATCTTCCTTGCGATGAAGCTCAGCTCCCTGGCCTTCCTCTCGGGCATGCCCTCGGCTATGACAGCAACTACCCTGATCCTCTTGTTCAGAAGCGCCTCCTTGGTGGAAGGGTATGCGGACCTGAACGATGCGAAGTTCACCATGACGTCCACATCCGGATGTGCCTGTGTCGCGGCCTCTATGGTAGGATGTATGGGTATCAGGATCTCCCCTGTACCCCAATGTGCCTTGTGTGTGCCGGTATTGCCCGGGTTGATCATCGCAGCGACGGAGGGTTTCTCCCTTCCGGAGAGAAAATCGAAGTCCAGCATCCTCTGGACGGCCTTTACCTGCATGTTGTATACGAAAGACCTGGTATCCTTGGAGAAGAGCAGATATGGTTCCATCATGCCACCTCCCTGTTCTGATCGAGAAGTGCCATTGGGATGATGGTGGTCATGTGAACCTCCGGCCCGTACACCTTGATGGGGAGGCCGATCTCATCGCCCACCTTCCTCATCTTGTCGAGGCCGGCCTTGTAGTTCGGGCCGCCCCTTCTGACAAAAATGCTGGCATCAACCTCTTTGAGCTTCTCGGAGAACTC
>JAGLEG010000561.1 GCA_023145185.1 Thermoplasmata archaeon | reverse complement strand
TTTTTCCGACTTGTTTGACTAATCGGCGATTAGTCACACATCCTAAAAATGCGCTGCATTTTTCCGATATGCTCCGAAAAAAGGAAATCAACCCCTGAATCTAAAAAACACCCTTGAAACTCTTAATAATATGCCGATTAATATTTCCTTTTATGGGGGGAGTTGGCAACCTTTTCAATTGGTAACTCTAAGAATCCCCATCCATTAATTCTTAGTGATATTTCGTCTGAATCTGAATTGATATCTATTGGCTAATTGGTATAAATATGGCAATCATCAACTGGACGTCTATTCACGAATCTGATTCCCTATATATTTATTAATTCCAATGAATAGAGTTGTCAGAGCGATTAAAATGATAACTCCTCCAATCCGGCTCAGAATAGTACCAATCAGGTTCCCCCATAAATATGGGACCTGAACTCCAATTATTCCCAACGTCATTAACAGAATATTGTCCAGGTAGGAAAGTATTATCGCAACAATAATGACCGGAAGAAGGACGTGAAGAATCTTTGAGAAGTGTCCCTTCATCAATGATCTACTGTGGTCCATTGCGTCTTTGCCACACGCGTTCCTCAGTGCTACTGATTGAAGGGTTAATGACCAGTAATACGAGTATACCAGTCCGGGAATAATTAATGCAAGATACAATGGCAGGAGATATATCCCTTTCAATGCCATGGTTTTGATTCCGTCTAGCCATCTTTTCCTTGCGAAGTCTAATGCTTCGGCTACGGCCACCCTATTTTCTGATACGTGGTACTGGTTGATGATATAGATCAGGGCGATCCTAATCAAAGTTCCGAAGAGAAATAGATATACCATCCCGAACAGCATTATCACGATGAGCGGAATATAGGACGCGATCTCGATCTCCTTTGAGGGCCCGTATATTATGAAATAAGCAGAATATATGAGTAGATCGAGAGGCAGATAGAGGATAAGAAATAAGGTGAATATTGCTCTGCCATTTTCCTTAATCGCCTTCCATGATTCCTTCAATAACTCCATTCTATCTAATTCTGGAATTTTATCATTTGTCATTTCATCCTCTCACTTTCCTTCCTCGTCCATTCTGGGAAACTTTCACAGGGCCGTTCACCACATGATCAAATGATTTCATCATAATCATCTCTTCTCTCATTTGCGAATGTCCACCGAAACGCAGCCCGCAGGGACCGTTTCGGTTGGAGATCAAATCCACTCTTTCAATGAGTTGTAGGCATATCAAATTTTTGTAATATTTACCTCATAGGAATAGATCGTTACGTGTAGTTCCCAGTGGTTTCCCATGTCAGATCCCGGTCCAACAAACCCCCCGGGACCCGTACCTGGAGCATCAATACATGTGATATTTATCTCCCATATCCCAATGCCATCTGGTACCATGGTCTGATTGAACGCATCCTCTGGAGATCCTGCGAATATGGTTCTATTACCGGGGAGCTCATTTAACGAGGCATTGATCTTTATCGAGCCATCATAGGAGGTGTTCTCCAGTTTATAATTGGAATCAAATGATACTTCCGAACCGTTTGGTCCTTTAACTGAAAGAGAGAAGGTATCCGGCTGAGGGACGTATGGCA
The DNA here is from genome assembly GCA_023145185.1 of Thermoplasmata archaeon. Taxonomy (GTDB): domain Archaea; phylum Thermoplasmatota; class Penumbrarchaeia; order Penumbrarchaeales; family Penumbrarchaeaceae; genus JAGLEG01. The sequence goes on along the minus strand of JAGLEG010000561.1, from coordinate 3,514 downwards.
CCCACACCCGGGTCTCCTGTTCAGGAGGCCAGGTGTGGGTATCATTCCACGTTAGAATAAAAGATATTCTCATTATATTTTGAGCTGTGATGTTCTGTAGTATGACTGTAGAATTACCTTCTCTGGTGTATCCAGTTTCGTTTATCAGATAACTTTTTTCAATATAGTAAATAGAATATTCATCAGACTCTTCGTTCTCATCATCAAGTCTATCAGTACAACCGGACCCTATAGCCACCAGTATCAGAATGGATACAATGGAGATACTCCTCAAGATAGATCTCATGATCCACTCCTATTGAGTTCCAACTACCTCGAATACAGAAAACGCTTAAAAGACTACGACCTTGACAACCCTTGCCCACGGGACCAGAACCGTGTTGAACTTGGTCCTTCTCTTAGATGGGTTGAGCGTCACCTCAATGTACTGTCCCTTGTCATCACCATGGCCGATAACGCTCTTCTTCTCGTTGTTCTCTCCAAGGTATATAACTCGTACTTTTCCCAAACCGGTCATACTCATCACCATGAAGGTATTCACTAGCATGATATTTCACATTTGTGATAATATGGGAAAATAATTGGAAAAATTGAGGGATCGAATGCCGATTTCCCCGGATCCTATCCGTCCCCTATCCACCCCTTGTTCTGGAATTTTCTATGTAAAGTCTTGAGGAGCACCGGGGTGGTCAGCGCCAGGATGGCAGCCATAAGCACGACTGCAGAGTAGAGGTCCCTGTCGATTATACCCGCTTTCAATGCCACCGCCGCAAGTATCAGCTCCACCGCCGCCTTGCCGTTCATCCCCACCCCCACAAGGGTCGATTCGGGCCAGCTCAATCCGGATATCTTCGCCCCCAGCCCGGACCCGAAGAGCTTGCCCACAAAGGCCATGATCAATATTATGGGCATGAACACCGAGACCACCGCACCCGAAAATGTGATCGAAAAGCCCACCCAGGCGAAGAACAGAGGGCCGAAGAAGCCGAAGGACCACCTCTCGATGGACTCCTTGGTCCTCTTCGACAGTGAGCCCCTTATCGCCATCCCTCCGAGGAACGCCCCTATCATCAGGTGGAGTCCCATAACGTGGGCGATGACTGCGAACAGGGCCGCCATCAACACGGTCAGGGGGATCTTCTCCGCCACACGCGCCTCCCTGAAGTAGGACCACATCCTCTTGAGTACCCTCGGCATCAGAAACAGTGCGACGGCCACGAACGTCACCGCCAGAAGGATCGTACCACCAACATCCAGGATGCCGGGAAGCTCGCCGGTCCTTGATATCGAGAGTATTATGGAAAGAAGAATGATACCTATGATATCGTCCACAATTGCGGCGTTTATGATCGTCATGCCGAACCGGGTCTGGATCGCATCCATCTGAATAAGCGTCGTGACGGAGAGGGCAACGGCGGTTATCGAAAGCGCTGCCCCTATGTAGAGCGCGACCACTATGTCATCAAAATAGAGATATGACACTAAAAAGCCCAGGCCGAACGGTACGATGACACCCAGACCTGCTGTGATTATCCCGGTGTTGAAGGATGCGATAAAATCCTTTATCCTCGTCTCAAGCCCCGATGCGAACATCAGCATGATTATGGAGAGCTCCATAAGGAAAGCGATCTCCTCCTCCACCTTCTCCGGATGGAGGTTGATGGCAGTCTCCCCCAGAATGGATATCCCGCTTACCTTGAAAAGGGCCACCAGAACCGGGCCGAACACGATCCCGCCGATGATGTTACCAACGATGGTAGGCTGCTTCAGCCTGTCCGCGATCTTGCCGAAGAATATCGCCGCGATAAGCAGCAGAAGAAGGTAGACCACAGAGTACATCGGGTGTTAGAAACCCATTCAATCCGTATATAATTAACCGTCTGAGGAACGGTATCGCTAGCACCCGTTCCTCTCGATCCATCCCCGTTCGAAGAACGTGGTGCTGAGCTTCTTCAGCGCAATGGGCGTCAGCATGGCCATGATAACCGCATTCAACACTATGGCAGAATAGATATCCCTGCCTATGATCCCGGCTCCAAGTGCCACGGACGCCAGTATTAGGTCCACGGCCGCCCTGCCGTTCATCCCCACACCCACAAGGAGCGATTCAGCCCATGATAATCCGGATATCTTGGCCCCCAGTCCAGAACCTACCACCTTGCCCACCAGGCCGAGGCCTATGAGCAGGGGCACGAAAAGGGAGAGCGCGGCCCCGGTGAACGTCACGGAGAACCCCACCCAGGCGAAGAAAACGGGCGCGAAGAAGCCGAAGGACCACTTCTCCAGGGCACCCTTTGTCCTCCTGTTAAGGGACTCCCTGACCGCCATCCCTCCCAGGAAGGCGCCTATCATCAGGTGGAGCCCCATAAGGTGGGCTATCACCCCGAACAGGCCCGCGATAAGTATGGTAAAGCCCACGCCCTCGGAGGGGCGGAGGTCCCTGGTCGTGGAATATAACTTCTTTAGCAATCTTGGTGTGAAGAAAAGCACCACTATGACGAAGAGGACCGCGAGGCCGAGGGACGTTGCGATGGATGGGGCCGACGGAAGGTGGTGGGAGGCGGACATGGAGAGAAGGACCGAGAGTATCACGATCCCTATGATATCGTCCACTATCGCGGCGTTTATGATCGTCATGCCGAACCTGGTCTGGATCGCATCCATCTGTATCAGTGTGGAGATGCTCAATGCAACGGCAGTTATGGAGAGCGCACCACCGATATACAGTGCGATCATCACATCGCCCAGGTAGAGATATGTCCCTACAAAGCCCAGGGTGAACGGGAGGGCCACGCCCAGCGAGGCTGTGAAGATACCGGTCCTGAACGAAGCTATGAAATCCTTTATCCTGGTCTCCAGCCCGGATGAGAACATCAGCATAACTATGGCGAAATCCATCAGGAGGGAGAGGTCCCCTTCCACCGCAGATGGCTGCAGGTCGCCCACGACGACGTCCAGCTCCGCAATATTGAACGCCTTGAGCAGCATAAGAAATAACGGTCCGAATACAAGCCCTCCGAATATATTGCCTACGATGGTGGGCTGTCCTAATTTGTCAGCGACCTTCCCGAAGAATAGGGCTGCGATAAGCAGCAGGAGAAGGTAGATGAATGATAGCATTGAGGGCCCCCTAAAAACTTCTCCTTTAATAATCTACTCCCCGTACTTTCGTACCAGTTGAGAAGGAATTGTTACGCCTCGCCTTTTGGTTTCAACTCCTGTGAGACCGCCGTGATATCCATGCCCATTCCCCCATCCTCCACGCCTTCATCACCCATCTGTGTCACTGGAAAGATCTGGTTCTCCCTCCCATGTTTCCTCCTCTCCACAAGCCCCAGGTCCTGAAGCGATCTGACGTGATAGCTGGCCATCATCCGGCTGATATCCAGGGCTCTGGCGATATCTGCCTGGGTGGAACCAGGGTTTTTTCGCACAGCGTTGAGCACCTCCTTCTTCTGGCCCATGACCAGGGGGCCGTCCCTGCTCATGCCGTCAAGATAGAAGCGCCGATACT
>JAGLEG010000560.1 GCA_023145185.1 Thermoplasmata archaeon | reverse complement strand
TCTCCCAACATTGACCGGCTCATATCCTATTTAATCTGTCAATGTTGTGATGCGACCGCAACGGCTCTTTTTCGCAACTATAATAACGGACGAGCGTATCATGTGTCGGTAGTGAGGAAAATGAAGGTTCTTGTCACGGATGGGATCGCCCCCGAGGCGGTCAAGATGCTGGAGGAGGCCGGGCACGAGGTGGTGCTGGATGAGGCTTCTCCAGAGGGTTTGCTTGAGATGATAGGGGATTACGAGGCCCTGATCGTAAGGTCCAGGACCAAGGTCAGAACGGACTCGATCGATCGCGCCTCCAACCTGAAGGTCATAGGAAGGGCTGGCATAGGCACGGACAATATTGATTCCGCCTATGCGGGTGAGAAGGGCATAAAGGTTGTGAACGCACCAATGGGCAGCACACTCTCCGTTGCCGAGCTGGCGTTCGGGCACATGTTATCCCTTGCCAGGGGAATACACCGGGGTACTGCCGGGGCGAGGTCCGGGCAGTGGCTCAAGAAACAGCTCAAGGGAATGGAGCTGGATGGAAAGACCGCGGGAATAGTAGGTTGCGGAAGGATAGGACAGGCCCTGGCAAGGAGGTGTCAGGCATTCGGAATGACCACCATAGGCTTCGACCCATATCTTCCCGGGGATGTCGCGCAGGAGTTCGGCATTGAGCTCATGGAGATGGATGAGCTTTTGAAGAGGTCAGATTTCATCTCACTCCACGTCGCTCTCACGGATTCCACAAGGCACATGTTGAGCACGGAGCAGTTTGATATCATGAAGGATACCGCCTATCTGGTGAACTGTGCAAGAGGGGGCGTGGTGGACGAAGATGCCCTTTACAACGCGCTCAGTGAAGGGAAGATCGGAGGGGCTGCTCTCGATGTATTCGAGACCGAACCCCCGGGAGAGGTCAAGCTCGCGGAGCTTGATAACGTCACATTCACCCCACATATCGGGGCCAATACCACGGACGCCCAGAGGAAAGCGGGAACCATGGTGGCGGAGCAGGTCCTTATCGCCCTCGGCGGAGAGGACCCGGTGCACTGGGTGAACCGGCCGAAGCAGTGAGCCGATCGTTCCGGGGCCCCCGATGGGGGCTCATGGTCTTCAGTAGAACTCCTCGAGGATGAGCTTGATCTCCCTTTTCATCCTCTTCGCGATCGTTCCCCTGTCGAATTCACCCGCCAGCTGTTTGCAATCACTTTCCATGGAAGCATAATCGTCGGTATCGTGGGCCTTGATGAGCCCCCTCAATCCTTTTGCATCATCGAACAGGAATGAGACCTTATCGTTCAGATATTCCAGCGGCCCCCCCTCGTTCACACAGAGGACGGGCTTCCCCGAAGCCATCGCCTCAAGCGGGGTCATGCCGAAATCCTCGTCGATGGCGGAGAAGACGAACGCCTTGCACCTCGAGTACATCTCGACAAGCTTCTCCTCCGGAACCCTGCCCAGGAACTCCACATCCGCACCCAATTTTACCGCCAGTTTTTCCAGCTTCTCCCTCTCCGGGCCGTCGCCTGCGATCACCAACTTCTGGCCGGTGCCGGCAAATGCCCTGATCTGCATGTCAACCCTTTTATTCGGCCTGAGTCCCCCTGCGGTGAAATAGAACTCCTCGGAGGGACCCGCCCTGAACCTGGACACCATGATCGGGGCGGGGATGGCACCTCTTGGCCTGCTCCCGTATATCCCCTCGTATCGGTCCATAACGTGTCTGGAGTTCGTGATCACCTGTTGGGCCCTGACCCTGCGTGTGAACAGGTTCCAGTCCAGCCTCTTCCTGTAGAGGAGCATCAGATAGCCTATCTGATATTGGGGGAACCCCC
>JAGLEG010000056.1 GCA_023145185.1 Thermoplasmata archaeon | reverse complement strand
CCTCGATGAGGAGAGCTATTCGTCCAGCTACACGGACCTGATCGGCCCCCTGACCATGATAAACCAATCGCTGAGGCTCAAGAGGATCAACAGGCGTAAGTTCAAGGCTGGATCGTCGGAGGAGTTCGTCATGGAGTGGGATCGGGTCGTGAACCGGGCCAGGGGGTTCAGGAAGCTGGAACTGCTCAGGGAAGGGCATATGGCCTCGGAGATAGTCTCAAACTGTTACGGATCCAAAAGAGTACTATGCGTTCTTGAGCTGGAGAGGCTGGAGGGCGTAAAGAGGGAGCTTGAGCGGATCTCCAGAGCGTAATATTGGATGAAAGGTCCAGTTGATCGGGGGCTGAAATCCGGTTTTAATTTGATAATATTAACAAAGAGGTAAAGTATCTGGAGACAATTGCACGATTCAATTCTCGGAGCTGGAGGGTACGTATATGTCAAATGATGGAGATGTCAGTTCTCTCTTCTTTCAAAGCCCATGGAAGAATATATTCCTGTGGCATCTGATGGATGTGAGGAAGGGGGCCAAGATAGTAAGTCCCACGATAGATATGGATATACTCAGAAAGATCCAGTCCATACTGATCGCCAACAAGGATCGGAAGCTGAACCTGAGGTTTTTACTGCGCTTTTCAGAGGAGGATTTCATCACCAAGGATATAGATCCTGAAACGTTGAAGATCCTTGCTCTCCTGCAGAAAGAGCCCAACTCCAAGATCGAGGTACGTTTTCTTCCAAATCTCAATATGACGGTGATGACATTCGATCAGGCGAAGGGGATCATCGCCACCGGGGACCTCTCCAGGAGCGATCTTACCGATAAGCTCACCTACGGGAACCTGATCTCTGGAAGTGACGTAATAAAAGGTATCGAGGACGATCTGAAGAAACTCTGGAAGCTGGCGAAACCGATGAAGGCCGCCGAGCTCATGGCGTACAAGGATCAGATATCGGAGAGGATGGAGCTGCGTAGATCTACCCTCATTGAGGATCCCGGGACTGAGGAGGAGTTCTCAACGCTTGATATGATATCCATTGGAGATCCGGCAGAGCAGCAGGGGGCAGACAGGGATGAGCCCCATCTCGATGAGATCAAGATGATAACAAAGGAGCTGCTCGCCAGGGCAAGAGGAGCGCTGGATGAGGAGAAACATGAGGAGGCGTTCTTCTTCCTGGATGAGGGCCTTGCCCTTTCGAAGGACGACCCGAAACTGCTTCAGGAGAAAGGGAAATTGCTCTTCGACGTCAAGGGCGATTTCGCTGCAGCCACTGCTTGTTTCGAGAAGGTGCTTGACATTGATGAGGACAACCGGGATGCCTGGGCCTATCTGGGCATGTGTAATCACGAGCTTGGCGACCTGGAAGAGGCCCTGTACGATTACGATCAGGCCACCGATATCGATCCCAATCACTACCCCATATGGATAAAGAAAGGTGCCATACTGGGTAAGACAAAGGGGAGGGAGGAGGACGCCATCAAGTGCCTGGAGTTCGCACTGAGCCAGGACGGCTACAACGAGGAGGCGTGGTTCAACAAGGCGCAGATACTTGACCAGAGGCTCCACAGGATGGAGGAGGCGATACTGTCATATCGATCACTTCTGAGGATCAATCCAAAGCACGTCAAGGGATCGTTCAGGCTTGGTCTTCTCTCATACAAGAGGCTCAATGACATCAAGAAGGCCAAGAAATATTTCACCCAGGTCATCGAGGCCGACCCCACTCATTTGCAGGGATGGCTGTTCAAGGGAGAGATAGCGGAGGAGGTCGACAAGGATTTCGACTCCGCCTTTGAGTTCTACGAGCAGGCGCTGGAACACAATCCAGGGTCTCCCGAGGTACTCCATAAGGAGATCGATATGTTGTTGAGGCACAAGAAGAAGTTCAGGCATGCCGTGGAGTTGGCCGATCGGCTCACCGCGGTTGCACCCGAGGACCCTCTTGCATTCTATGTTTCTGGTCTGGGCGCGGTCAAGATAGATAACGATCCCGAAAAGGCGATGTCCTTTTTCAACAGCTCCATAAAGGCGGACCCGAATAACAAGATGGTCATTATCTCAAAGGCCAACCTCCTGGCAGAGCACATGAACAGACCAAAGGACGCAGAGAAGATGCTCAGAGCGGCCCTGAAGAAAGAAGATAAACACGCTGACCTCTGGGTGGAACTGGGCCTCGTCTACTTCGATTTCCTCTACGAACCCAAGGAAGCGCTCGAATGCTTTGAAAAGGTGACCGAGCTGGACCCGAAGAACTCCGAGGGATGGTATCAGAAAGGGATGATCCTGACCCGTGGTTTTGAGAGGCACCAGGAAGCTTTGAAATGTCTTGACGAGGCCACGAAATTGAGCGATGAGAACGCTGATGCATGGTGTGAGAAGGGGAAGATCCTCAGGCAGGCATTCAGCATGCCGGATGACGCCATCAAGTGTTTCAACAAGGCGTTATCCTTCGAACCCGAGGAGCCGGAATTCCTCTCGGAAATCGCCAGGTCGTTCATCCAGAAGGGTGACATGACCATGGGGATCATCAATTTCTCGAAGGCCCTGGAGATGGACCCCTCTTACTGGGAAGCCAGCCTTGGGCTGGCCGAGGCGATGTACAAGAACGGAGATTTCAACGGTGCTCATGTGGCGCTGAACGGCGCCCTTCAATCTGAACCAAAGAACGAGAAGGTGTGGTCCCTGAAAGCTGAGATCTTCAGGTCCCAGAACGAGTTGGAGAAGGGTCTGGAGTGCTACAAGAGGGTCCTGCGCTTCAATCCAGACAATCAGGAGGCCCTAAACAGCAAGACCGCGATAGAGGCCCAACTGGAGAAGAAGTCCTGATCTAACGCACACCACGAGGGGTTCAACATTGGGGTTCCGGATATGGTATTGATACAATTAAATAGCCCATATCATATCAACGGATGATGGACGAAGTCACCGGAAAAAGCGTTTTTGGCGTTGAAAAATTGGACAATCTTACCCTTGGGAAGGTCCTCCCTGGAAGCATGGGACTGTTCTATGGCCCTTCCAGCACGGGGAAGAGCTCCATTGGATATCATTTCATTTTCGAGGGAGTCGGATCTGGCCAGAACACCATCCTCATCACAAATGAGCCTGCAAAGGGAGTGATCGGAAAGCTCTCGAATTTCAAGCAGTTCAAGGAGCAGTGGGTGGAGGAGGGGTTCATATCACTATTCCCGATACAGGATCTCATGGGGCTGGTGGGTGTGAGGTTCGAGGAGGCTGGACCGTCCGATCTGGACCTTCTTTTCAGGGTGATCATGCGCTCGATAGAGGACCTGGAGGTCAAGAGGATAGTTATCGACCCGGGCAATCCGCTTGTGACCCTGCTCGAGAGGGGGAACAAGGTATTCTTTTTCCAGAGGTTAAAAGAGGAGCTGGTAAGGCGGGGGATCTCGCTGGTCTTTATCGTTGATATATCGACCCCCCTTGACGATGGCATTTCCAGGGTGATAGCACCCTACATGTTCGATTACGTTCTGCGGTTCAACCGTGAGAAGGACCACTCGATATCCATGAACACCCTCACGATCGAGAAATGGGGAGGGACCAACCATCCCCATAACGACTACGTGTTGGATATCTCCAGGGACGGGGTGATGATGGCTCCCAGGATAAGACGTCTGGAGGAAGGTTAGATGGCCGGAAAGGATTTGGACCCGATCAAGAAGGCCCTGAAGGAGCAGGGCTCCCAGGTCTTTGTGCGAGCGTCCGGTGGAAGCTATATAAAGGCGATATCCGGCCTTGTGGAGGATATGTGCGGCAAGGAGGGCCAGAGGGGGATCTTGATATCGACCCAATGGTCTGCAAATGCGATATCCAGAAGGTTGGCGATAACCAAGCTCCCCAAGAACAGCCTGAGGGTGATAGATACGGTCTCGCTCACCATGGGATCTGGATTGGAGAACAACGACGTTTTCAGGTTCCTTCCCACGCCAGCCTCATTGGAAAGCATCCTGATGGAGGTGGAGAGGGTGTCAAAGAGAGGCGGGAGCTCCTTCCTCATCGTGGATTCACTCTCCTATCTGATCAAGTACTACTCCCAGGGCCAGCTGTCCGAGTTCTTCCAGTATCTACTGAACAGAATGCTCGAGGATGAGATGGACGTGATAATCTTCGATCAGATGATATCGGACCCTTCCCCGATCTCCCTGGAGCTCTCCTCGATCATGGATAGGGTAATCGACCTAAGGGGGGGTAAGAGATGAGGTTCTCCATGGGTAAGACGGACATCAATACCGTTGTGAAGGAGAGGATCGGCCCTGGAAAGTTGATCCTGCTCAGATACGGCGAGGGGAGCGGAGGGGAATTCCTGCTCAAGCAGTTCCTGGGGGAGAGAATGGAGAGTGAATACTCCATCATCTTCTCCTCGTACGAGACCGAGGATGAGGTCAGGTACGCGCTGAAATCCAATGATATCAGCATTGATGGAGAGATCATATCCTTTGTACCGGAGAGGGAGGCCGAACTGGACCTGAAGATCAGGAGGGACGAGTTCCTGACCGGGGGGGTTCTGGTAACGGACCTCTACGATCTCAACGAGCTGGAGGTCCTTGGCAGGACCCCCAACGGAGCATCGGAGAGGTTCCTATCGAGGATAAACTCCATCGCGAGCAAACAGACCGTACCCTTCAAGATGGTCATCGATTCGCTTGCGGACCTGGTCCTGTTATCGTCAAAGGTAGAGGTGAGGGACAGGTTGAGGCTCCTGAGGCAATCCCTGCGGGAGATGAACGGGATCGCAATGGTGGGTGCGCCCATCGGCAACGACGAGACGGATATCAGCGATCTCACCCTGTTCGACGCCATATTCGAGATACGGGTGGGCCTGGTGGAAGGGAAGTGGAGAAGGACCCTTACGCTACTTCACGATCGGAACGGTCCGAACCTGCCGGAGGAGTGGGTGATCGATACGATCAATCCCATCCCCTCTGCCATCTCGCTGGAGTAGATCATCTTCTACCCGGCACATAACATGTGGAGACAGATGAGGTGTAGCTTTTTCCGTTCTCCTCCCGTTCCACCGAGACGATATATATCCATCCGCCGGGGACAGAGTATCTGTCCACGTGCATGTCATCCGGAATGTTGACCCCGCCTAATCGCTTGATATCATCTTCATCCGACATTTTCTTACCTCCACAGGTCAGGAAATGAGCCCGGCATTCAACAGCTCGGTCTCGATCTTCTCAAGGGCGATCTTGATATCGCTTACGTTCTTCGTCCCGGTACAGACCACCTTTCCAGTTGTGAACAGTAGAGCAACGGCCTTTGGCTCACGGATACGATAGACCAGGCCGGGGAACTGCTCCGGCTCATATTCGACGTTCTCCAATCCAAGGGTGATGGCGATCGAGTTCAGGTTGATGTCGTTCTTCAGGTCCGAGGTGGCGACGATATTCTGTACCTTGATCTCCGGGTCCTTCGCTATCTCTATTCCGATCCCTTTGAACCTTTTTCTGACCTTCTCCACCGCCTCGTGGACCATCTCAACGGTCTTCGCCCCCGTGCAAACAAGTTTTCCACTGGTGAAGACCAGGAGGGCCGTCTTGGGTTCCTTCAGCTTGTAGATAAGTCCTGGAAACTTCTCGGGTGAATACTCGGCCTCTTCACACTTGCTTGAGATATAGTTGAGGTCGAACGCCTCTCCCGTCACCACAGAGGCGACGATGTTCTGCACACTTACTTCCATGGGACCACCTGCTTACATCCAATATTTTGATAATAATGCTGGAGTATGGATATATCTACCTTAAACGTTGGGGAGGGACATATGGGGCGTTCACTATACTTGTTCTGGTGTGATATTCTACGTTTCCAATATAAATTGGCCCATGTTCAAGCTTCGATTTCACTGAAGTTCGTTGTCAACTTCTACCTGTGGGGTCGGCGGTGTCTTGACCGTTGTGACCGGGGCGGGGAGGATGGCTGGTCCGAATGTCTTACCGAATGGGATGAGACAGAATGTGTATGTCCCTGAGATGTCGATCTACCCCGGTTCTGCTCTCCCCGACGATTATGGGGGCCTGTCGAATATCGACCCGATCCGTGGGTTCTGGGAGGAGGCGGCCTGTTGTAATCAAAGCCTTCGATCGTTCGGCGCTCTATACTTGAACCAAGTAATCGTTCGATGGCGCGCACGGTTTGCTCATCCTCCCCCGTGATCATCGTAAATGCATCCCCGGTCTTGGCAGCACGCCCCGTGCGGCCTATCCGGTGAGTGTATGCATCCGGAGTGTCGGGAATGTCGTAGTTGATAACATGGGAGATTGATGTTACATCTATCCCCCGGGCGGCGATGTCCGTGGCGATCAGGATCTGATATGATCCGTCCCGGAACCCGTTCAACGCGTTCTGCCTCTGGTTCTGCGACATATTTCCCTGAAGCGATGCGACCCTGTAGTCCAGCTTTTGCAGTTGAATGGCCAGGCGTTTTGCCCGATGCTTTGTGCGGGTGAATACCAGGACCGACTCGGTGTCCGTGTGCCGAAGGAGCTCTATCAGCATACTGGTCTTGAGGTGATTTTCGACAGGGTAGAGCGCGTGGGATACGGTATCGACCGGCCTGGAATGGCCTATCTGCACGGTAACCGGGTGGTACATGAAATCTTGGGCCAACCGTCGAATATCCGGAGGCATGGTCGCCGAGAACAGGAGCATCTGCTTCTTCTCGGGGAGGTGCCTCAGTATCTTCCTGATGTCCGGCAGGAACCCCATGTCGAACATGCGGTCCGCCTCATCGATCACCAGTACCTCAACGTTGGAGAGGTCGATCCGACCATTGTTCAGGTGGTCAAGAAGCCTGCCCGGGCAGGCGACGACTATCTCAACACCTGACCGAAGCGACTTCAGCTGTGGGACCTGGCTGACACCACCGTATATGGTCATACTGCGTAGGCCGGTTTGGCTGCCCAACGCTTTTGTAGCCTCGTGTATCTGTTCTGCCAGCTCGCGAGTAGGTGCGACTACCAGCGCACGAATTTTACCGCGCGGGCGGGAACGGAGCTTTTGTAATATGGGAAGCACGAAGGCGGCGGTCTTGCCGGTCCCTGTCTGGGCCAGGCCAAGTACGTCTTTCCCCTCCAGAACGGGGGGTATCGCCTTATCTTGAATGGGCGTTGGGGTCTCATATCCCAGATCCCTTATTCTCTGTGAAATGCTGGGGTGAAAGTTGAATTTTTTAAAATACATATGAATTCCTTATTTTTTTACCAACTTGATAGTTGGACACATCCACAAAGGGGTCGCTTATATGAATGTTTCTCATGTGGGCCCCCCGACATAATCAACTTAATTATGAGTAATGCAATGCGCAAAAATGGTCGAACCAGACCCTGGAGTGTTATCATGACGAGCTCCAGGACCATGGGCAGAGTTGGTGATGTTGTAAATCGATATCCCGTGGTCGTTGTGACCACAATTTTGATCGTAACCCTTCTTTTCATATTTCCCATGATGAACATCGAGGCGGATCCCAGCACGAGCGCTTTTGCCCCGGACCACGAGGTACCAAGGGCGGAGGATACCATAAGGAGGGATTTCTCCGATCCGGTGCATAAGGTTTACACGGTGGTGGAGGCCAGGGGAGATAACGTCCTCAGCAGGGAGTGCCTTATCGAGATATCCCGGATCGAGGATAGCATCAGATCGGATGTGAATGTGAGGCGGTTTCTGATCGGGGATCCTTCAAATGTCACGAGCATCGCAGATGCGGTAGGCCAGACGCTCGAGCTCATGTTCGGGACTGACCTGGAGGGGGCGTCCGGATCACAGCTTGATCAGGTGATCAATATTTCACTCCAGGTTCCGGAGCTCAAGGCGCTTATGTCCAAGGACCTTACGTATGAAAGTGGCGGATACCGGGCGAAGGCCGCAATGATCGTTGTGCAGCTGAACAATACGCTGATCTCCTCTCTGGGGCCCGAGAACGAGGAGGGGCAGCTGGCGGTGAAATATGCGGTGTTGGGGAACGATCTCACTGAGACCAGGGTGGGAGTTCTAGCGGGTTTTGAAACGGAGATGGGGGAGGGGATGAAGGATGGCCTTACCCTTTTGCCGATCAGCCTTGCCCTGATAGTCACAGTGCTCTTTTTCAGCCTGCGAAGAAGGGTGGTGGACGTTCTGATATCCGTCATCGGGATCCCCATGGTATTTCTCTGGATGTTCGGGATAACCGGTTTAATTGGTCTGAAGATGACCATGCTCTCCTTCTTCGCACCGATCCTGATCCTGGCGCTTGGAATAGATTATGCGATACACTCCCTCCACAGATACAGGGAGGAGAGGGAGAAGGGAGTTGAGCCCGGAGAGGCCGCCGAGACGAGCATCACCCAGATAGGAGCGGCGATACTGCTTGCCACCGTAACCACCGCGGCGGCCTTCTTTTCCAATATCCTGTCGGGCCTCCCCGCGGTCCGCGACTTCGGGCTGGTGATAGGCATCGGCATCATCTCCGCCTTCGTCATCATGGGGATATTCGTGCCGGCCCTCAGGTCGCTCGTGGATAGAAAGATCCCGGTGAAAGGGAAAAAGGGGAGGGAACCAGGGAAAGAGAATCCCCGGATCCAGAGGATCACCGCCATCCCATCTCGTGGAATTCTGAGAATTGCGAAAATGCCGTTTCTGGTCATTCCCGTGGTACTGGTCCTGACCGGTGGGTCCGTACTTGGGGCCCTTCAGGTGGGAACGGAGTTCTCCCTTGGGGATGTGCTTCAGGAGGATTCCCAGGTGTGGAGGGCGATGGACATGATGGAGGAACATTTTGTCCGGGGCAACACGGAAAAGGTGATGATACTTGTCGAAGGCGAGGTGGCCGATCCGGAGGTGCTGCTTGCCCTTGAAGAGACCGTTGGAAATATGGAAGGCGATGAACACCTGGTCGCCGTCGAAGGGGAGCTCCCGGTCACCTACATCTGTCAGTACGTTTTCGAGATAATGGAAAATTTCACTCTCAGAGATGATCTAGCTGTGATGGATGTGAACGGTGACCTGGTCCCGGATTCAACCACGGGCGTTGTCAGGGTGTTCGATCACCTCTACGAGATGGGAATCGGCAATGTATCCTCTGTTGACATCCAGCATCTCCTTCACAAGAGTAAAGATGGCGATTATGACAGGACCGTGATATGGCTCGAGGCCTCCGGTAGCGGGGGAAATGAGAAGGAGGTCAAAAAGGAGCTGGAAGAGGACTCCCTTCCCCTTGAGAGGCTGGAGGATGAGGGTAAGATCAACTGCGTGGTGACAGGCGAGCCGATCGTTATCTACACTGTACTGGCGGCCATTACCGGGACCATGATCTCCTCGATCCTGATATGCCTGTCAGTCTGTTTTGTTATACTGATGTTTGCATTCAGATCGGTCAAGTTCGGTATCGTCACAATGATCCCGGTCTGCCTTGTAACGACCTGGATACTCGGCTCGATGTATCTTCTTGGATACGATTTCAACGTGGTAACGATACTCATAGGCGCAATTTCAATAGGGGTGGGGGTGGACTACTCGATCCACATCACCCACAGGTACCGGGAGGAGAGGGAGAATGGTAAAGGGCCGGAAGATGCCATGGCGGATACGATATATTCCACGGGCACGGCACTGCTGGGCGCCGCCGCAACCACCGCGCTGGGTTTTTCAGTGCTTATGTTCGCGTCTTTCGGGGCGTTCGTCGCCTTCGGGATATTGACCGCTATCATGATCATATACAGCTACATCGGCGCGATCTTCGTGCTTCCGATGCTTCTGCTTCTCGTTGATAGGACGTAACCGGATCGGTGGTATTTGGTCCTCTGGACCGGAATCACTCCTCATCGATCTCGTCCTGTATCCCATTTGCCTTTTCCGGTGATGGATCGATCTTGTTGGCTGTGGTTCTCTTCCCTTTCACGATCAGGAAGGTTATGATCCCGACCAGTACCAGCAGGGACAGCGCCATCACCCCGATGAACCACAGTTCCGGCTCCTGCTCGTTGACGATGATGGCCTGATAGAATCCCATTCCAGCGACCAGGATGAACGAGCCGGCTCCCACCCTTCCGACGTATTTGTGCACCTTGATCGTGGGCCTCTTGTGCTTCATGACCCGGGTGTACTTGAAGTAGAGCCCCAGGCCCAGCGCAGCAAACGCTGCAAGTATCGCTATTCCCCCGAGCCAGGAGTGCAGAACCCTCAGGTGGACCCCTGTGCCAGACTCCACCATATAATAACCAAGGGCCAGGCCGATGGCACCCATTACGACGGATCCGGACATGACGTAGATGTGGTATTTCAGGAACGATCTCCACTTTTTCCGGTACTGGGAGACCCAGGCGGTGATCATGCCACCTACACCGAGGGTCATGAATATTGCGTGTAAGGGCCATAACGAGACCGGCTCCTCGTTTGAGGTCTCACCGGATGCAATGTCGATGGTCCCGTAGCCGACCCTGGTGTGCATGTTATCAAAGGAGTCTGACCCCCCAACACCCCAGATGATCTTCACGGTGCCGTTCTTCGGTATCGGATTGTCCATATCGTCGCCTGTATCCAGTTTCCGGACGAACTCTATGGTGGTGACGCCGTTGATCTCCCGTCCTCCGAACGATAATATGTCGTTCGTACCCCCTTGATCGGTGTCGGCCGGATGGGGGCCGGTCGGTCCTGTTGAATACGCGTCGATGACCTTTACGGTGCCGTCATCTTCAACCCATCCGAATATCATGTCGGAATC
This sequence comes from Thermoplasmata archaeon, assembly GCA_023145185.1. Classification (GTDB taxonomy): domain Archaea; phylum Thermoplasmatota; class Penumbrarchaeia; order Penumbrarchaeales; family Penumbrarchaeaceae; genus JAGLEG01. The sequence goes on along the minus strand of JAGLEG010000056.1, from coordinate 2,743 downwards.
AGCCATTGCAGTGCTGTAGCCTATCCCGATCGACACCCAGCCGGTTGTCTTTCCCTGGATGGCCATCCTGAACGAGTCCCCCTCCACCTTCCAGTATATCGTGATCAACCCCTCACCGAAGGAGCCGTTGAAATCGTATTCATCCGGTGAGATGAGACCATCCAGGTCCGCCTCTACCGGCGGCTCTTCCACCTCGGGACCTATCGTCAGCACGGCAAATCCCCTCTTCGAGTGTGTCTCGCCGAAATCGTCGTGCTCCCCATAGGCCCACATGATGTTCAGGTTCCCGGAGGTGGGGATCTCCTTGTCGTAAACGTCTCCTGTGCTAATCTCACGGATGAACTCTATGGTAGTTAGACCATCCGCCTCGGTGCCGTTGTACTGAAGGATATCCGTTGTACCACCCAGATGGGTATCTGGCGGGTGGGGGCCGTATTGGCCCGTGGAATACCCGTCGATGATGTGTACTACGCCGCTCTCGACCCATCCAAGGACCACGTCCGAGTCCTTCATGATATCCTCGGGATCGAAGCCGATGGATACCCATCCGACCGTCTTTGCCGAGATCGCCATAAGAAGATCCTGCCCTTCAATGGTCCAGTGGACCCTGAAGTTATCGAAATCGAAACTTGCCGAATCCCTGTACTCACCGGGCGATATTACACCGTCCAACCCTTCTGTTGGTTCTGGCCCTATTGCGTATAACAACAAGGTACCCGAGCCCCTTGCAGTATGGGTGCTTTCCGGGTCGTCGGAGGAACCCAATCCCCAGATGACATTGATGGAACCAGATCCAGGTATCACCTTATCATATGCATCTTCTGTATCAAGCTCCCTGACGAACTCCAGTGTGGTGAGACCTCCGGTTTCCGTTCCGTTGAAGGTCAAGATATCATCTGTTCCCCCGAGATCGGTATCGACAGGGTGAGGGCCAAGATCACCTGTTGAAAAAGTGTCCCACAGGCCTGGTCCATCCTCATCTACCCAACCTATGATCACATCAGCATCCTTCATCATTGAGGTGGGCTCGAAACCAATTGAGACCCACCCGTCCGTCTGGCCTACCATTGCCATCCATATCCTGGTTCCGTTAATCGACCAGTGGATAACAAAGGACCCATCTCCAAAGGACGCTGAGTCGTCATATTCACCCTCTGATACAATTCCATCGAGTGTGGTGTTCTTCAATGGAGGTGGGGGAGGTGGATTAACAGTTGAGGTCAGTTTCCAGGTGGTTGTTCCCCTTCTGGTGTGAAGAGAGGTGGGATCGTCCGAGTCAGAGATGGCCCAGATGATGGTCATCAGGTCTGTCGTGTTAATGCTCTTGTCATACTGGTCTACCGAGGTCAGATTCCGTCTGAACTCTATTGTGGTCCATCCTCCCGACTCAGTCACATTGAAGTCCAGTATGTCATCGGTGCCGCCGAGTGTGGTATCCTCGGGGTGTGGGCCCTCCGGTCCGGTCGAGAACTGGTCAAGAAGGTGAGGATCTCCGTCATGATATCCCAGCAGCATATCTGCATCTGCCATTCTCTCGGAGGGATCGAGTCCCAGCGAGATCCACCCCGTGGCCTCTGCCCTTATACCAATGGATATCTTGGGCTCGGTCACATTCCAGTACAGCTCGAAACGATCTGAATCGAACATCTTTGAATCGGAATATTCCCCTTCGGAGATGACCCCGTCGAAGTCTGAAAAATGAGGTTGGGGTGGTGGTGGAGGGGGAGGTACTGTGGCATTGGAGAGGTTCCACATGATCGTCCCCCTTCTGGTGTGGGTGGCCGTGGGGTCATCGGAGTCCGCAACTGCCCAGATAAGAGGGAAGGCCACATCCGTTCTTAACGTCCGGTCATAGGCATCGTCGGTGGTCAGGTTCCTCCTGAACTCGAACGTTGTCCAGCCTCCGGACTCGGTCCCGTTGTAGGAGATGATATCAAATGTTCCACCCAGGTCCTCGTCGAGCGAGTGGGGTCCAACCACCCCTGTGGAGAAATGGTCCTCTGACCGCGCAAGGCCCCCTTCCACCCATCCGAAGATCAGGTCCGCATCCTTCATCCTGTCGGTTGGATCGATGCCTATGGAGACGTATCCGGTGACCTCTGCCCTGATCCCGATATCGATAGATGTACCATTAAGGTTCCAGTGAAGTTCGAACCTGTCACTGTCCACCTTCGTCATATTTCCATATTCACCCGGTCCGATGATCCCATCGAAATCAGCCTTGGGCGGAGGGGGAGGAGGAGGGGTAGTAGATGCATTCACCCTCCATGTGCCGTATCCGACAGCGGTGTGCATGGAATCAAAACTGTCCGTATCGCTGTATCCCCAGATGATCGATATCGGGGTATCCGTGACGATATCCTTGTCGTAGGTGTCCCCTGTCACAAGCGCCCTCCTGATCTCCGCCGTGGTCCAGCCTCCGGACTCCGTGGCGTTGAAGGCCTTGATATCGTTGGTCCCTCCAAGTTCGGTATCCCTCGGGTGAGGGCCGGTAGCTCCAGTCGAGAATGAGTCCTCAGCGTAAGGGGTGGAACCGTCAACCCATCCAAAGAGCATGTCCGCATCCTGCATCATGGAAGTGGGCGAGATCCCCAGCGATATCCAGCCTGACGCCAACGCTTTCATACCTATGATGATATCCTCTCCGGTGACGTTCCAGTAGAGGAGGAAATTGCCGGAATCGTATGACGAGCTGTGGTTATACTCGCCTTGTTCGATGATCCCGTCAAGTTCCGAGGATGCA
>JAGLEG010000559.1 GCA_023145185.1 Thermoplasmata archaeon | reverse complement strand
CCCGGGCCGGGATCGAAGAACTTCTATTTCTACCAGAACCTCAAGGGACAGGTGATCTTCTGCATAACGCCGGACCCACCAATATATGGAACCGACGGACGGGAGACATCGACCTTCCTGCCCCAGGTAGCCAAACGTCTCGTGGGGCTCCTGCCCAGGCTGAAGAACATCCGTGTAAGAAGGGTCTGGAGGGGGCTCTATCCCATGTCCCCCGACGGCTCACCACTTGTCGGCTGGAGCGAAGAGGTGAAAGGGCTTCTTCATGCCACCGGCATGTGCGGCCAGGGTTTCATGATCGGACCCGGCCTTTCCGAGGTTCTGGCCAGGATGGTCACCCAAAAGAGCACCCCGGACGATGGGGTGGTCCTTGATGGTTTCTCACCATATCGGGAGTTCAAGGGAGATGAGGCCCTCAGGTGATCAGGGTTCCCGCCTTTCCGTTGAGCGCCTGATACCCCTCGTGAACGGAGGAGATCACCACCCTCTTTCCACCACCTTCGATGAACTTGATAGCGGATTCTATCTTTGGCCCCATTGAACCTGCGGGAAATTGGCCCTGTTCCAGATGGTCTCTGGCCTCATCCAGGGAGAGTTTCCCAAGTTTCTTTTCGGCTCTGGACCCGTAATTGAGATATACGCCGTCTATCTCCGTCATGATCTGCAGGGTATCGGCGCCGATCTCTAATCCGAGTATGGCGGAGGCCCTGTCCTTGTCGATAACGGCATCCATGCCCTCCAGCCTGCCGTCGTCCTCCAGGAAGACGGGGATCCCACCCCCACCCGCGGCGATCACTATGACCCCTTTCTCAACCAGGAGCTTGATAACCTCATGGTTTACGATCTCAAGGGGCATGGGAGAGGGGACCACGCGCCTCCAACCCCTTCCGGGATCCTCCTTTACTGCCCAACCGTTCTCCCTCGCCAGGTTGTTCGCCTCCTCCTTGGTGTAGAATCGCCCAACGAATTTCGTCGGATGCTCAACTGATGGGTCGTCCCTGTCCACGAGGATCTGTGTGACGATCGTCGCCACCTTCCGATCAATGCCGTTGAGATGAAGGGCGTTCTGAAGTGACTGCTCTATCATGTAGCCCATTCCCCCCTCGGTGTCCGCGTCGAGAATGCCCAGAGGCAGGTCGGGTGCCACCCCCCTGGCCAGTTCGGCCCTCAGGAGGGCGTTGCCCACCTGGGGGCCGTTACCGTGTGTGATCACTATCTTGAAACCCTCCCTTGCCATCTCGATGATGGGCGGCAGCGCTTCCCTGGTGTGCTTGAACTGGTTCGCAATGGTGTCCGGGACGCCGGGGCGGGATATGGCATGCCCCCCAAGCGCGACGACCACCTTTCTTCTCTTCAACTGCATCTACAGGACCCCGTTATGAGATAGAGGAAAAAGGTTGGGAATTATATAATACTAGAGGAGGGGTTCGACCCACGGTTCACTTCTATCGACCCCTTACAGTTCAGGCACCAATTTTAATACGGGGTGGCTATAGAAATAGATGTTGTGATCATGATGCATGATGATATTGACCCCGATCTGGAGGCTATAAGGCAGAGAAAGGCGAAGGAACTCAGGAAGCTTCTTGACGGAGGGGCCGTTGCCGAGCAGGTGATAGACAGACCTGTTGAGGCAAACGACAGGAACCTGTCGGACCTCCTCTCGAGGCACGACCTCGTCATAGTGGATATGTGGGCTCCCTGGTGCGGGCCGTGCAAGATGATAGGGCCGATCATCGACAGATTGGCCGCGAAATACAAGGGCAGGGCCGTGTTCGCCAAGGTGAACGTGGATCAGAACCCCGTTATTTCAGGCCAGTTCGGCGTCCAGTCCATACCCACTCTGCTGATATTCAAGTCGGGATCCCTGATAGACAGAAAGGTCGGAGCGCTTCCACAGCAGGCCCTGGAGGCCTTGATCGATCAGCTCCTGTGAACGGGTCACTCCTCAGGAAGGAGGCCGGTATCCCGGCCCACCTTCACCACCGCAAATAAAACGAAGGCGGAGAGGAGCAGGGCCAGTATCAACACCACGAATACAGCGTTCATATTCAACCCCTGTTCGGATGGCGCCCTATCCAGTTGGATGGGGTCGCCGTACACTACATTGTCGGCCTCGACGAACACCTCCACCTCCCTGGAGTGAAAACCATCCTTTGAGATCTCCAGGACCTGAGCTCCCCATTTGGATCCTATCGTGAAGGCCCCATCCTGATCTGTCAATATGGTAGAATTATCCTGTAGGTCGATCCGGACGTTGGGTATCGGCCGGCCCCCCAGGTCCACGACATGACCCATATAGATGCCGCGGTCGATACAGAGGAAGCTCCACCTGAACGGGGCCATGTCATTACCTGCGAGATCCTTGCCCTGGACCGTCACCTGATACCCTATGTCGGGTTCCAGGTCCAGTGCCGTATACAGGGTCACGCTGTTATCTGCCCACATCATCTCACCGGAGAGACCATATATCTCGATGTTGACCGTATCCACATCCATCATTTCAGAAAAAGTGAAGGTAATATTGGACCTGACGCTGACCTCCGTCCCCGTGGGGCCGTAGGCGAGCATGCCCGGCCTGACACGGTCCACGGTGAAACGGACCGAATCGACGTAGGAACCCCCGCCATCTCCGTATCCTTTGACCCTGAAAACGTGCTCCCCGCCTGCCATGCTGTGGTAGATCATCTCCGTCTCCTGGCCAACGTTCTCGAACCCTGACCCGTCAAGCTCTACCGCATAATACGCGACCGCATCGCCCTCCCAACCGATGTATATCGAATTATCGTTGAGAACGTCATCGGATAGAGGTGTGATAATGCTCACCCAGGGATCGGACCCTTGAGAGCTCACGGTGGAGCTCCCAATGAGCAACGACGCGAACAATAGCATCAATATGGCTGCAGTACGGGCTATCGAGGTCCTCAAGAACAACTCCTCACACCATTATACTCATGGAACAATCACATTTCTATTAATACATATCACCCTCGTGAACCCATCACATGTACCAATAATATCTAATAAGCAGGGGTAGCTGTTCATAACAATGCGATATCGTGGTGCAGGATGGAGAGGTTTCCAATGTCGATGTCCATAAAGGGGTTGAGGGAGAGGCGGGCCCTCTCAAAGGTCGAGGGGCTTGAAAAAAAGGGAGATGTCCCGGGCCTTCTGTTGATGCTTTCCGACCCTCATGAGGTGGTCGTGCTGAAAACCATAAGGGCCCTGACACACCGTACCATCACCGGTGGGACGGATTGGATGATAGGGTCCGGCGGCACCGGGACGATCCTGCACCTGCTGGAAAGTGAGAACCCCCACATCCGCAGGTTCTCCCTGATCATCCTCTCGGCCACCGCAAAGGAGCAGGGGCCGGCGGTCCTGGTAAATACAGGAGGGATCAAGGGGATCATCGGCGGGTTGTCCGACTCGGACAGGGACGTCAACCTTTACACGCTGGATCTTTTGAACAATATCGCGAACGGGGGGTCTGCTGACCTGCTGGTATACTCCGATGTACTTCCGGGGTTGAGCAAGGTCATGATATCCGCAGACGCCGCTGTTTACTCCTCCTCCTTGAACCTGATAACCACCCTGAGCTCGAACGGCCTCTCGGCCGAGCTGGCGGCAAAGGGTGTCGTCAGGGTACTGTACATGAAACGGGACAATTACCCCAATGAGGAGAGGGGGGAGACCACGACCGTTCTTGAGAGGATCATGTCTGCCCTCGGATATTCGGACCTGAACGTCTTCAGGCAGAATTACGTGCAGATGGAAGAGGAGGCATCCCATTCCATACCGGAATACAACGACCCGGCTATGATCCAGACACATCAGCAAGGTTACAACGTGTACGCTGAACATGCATCCGAGGATTCGGAAGATGGGGGGATGGATACATTTGAGCTGGACGAGAGGGATGAGGAGTACGTCCTGTACAACGAAGATGTACGGTTCTTCCCCTTCAACATACTCTCCGAGAGGCTCAAGGACATGAGGAGGCTGATGGATGAAGGGGTGATCACGGACCTCGAATATCAGAACTTCAAGGCGGAGGTGCTGAACGAGGTGGTCAGAAGCATCAACCTGGAGTGCCTCAACTGCTACAAGGCCCTTGAGGTGCCCGTGAACGCATCCACCGATGAGATCAGGATGGCCTACAGGAGGGCCGCGGTCAAGTACCATCCGGACAAGGTTAGCACCATGGGGCCCAAGGTCAAGGAGGTGGCGATAGAGGAGATGACCAGACTCAACTACGCCAGGGATGTCCTCATGGACCCTGAAAGGAGGATCAAGCACGATATCGAACTCATGGGATCGGCCACGCAGATACTGCCCTGATCCGTTCAACAAATGATAAATAGTGATATTCAATGGTCATCTATATTAGGCTGCCCTACCTCATTGGGACCGGGCAGACCCAGAGGTCGACCGGATGTTAGGTATCTCCACCATACTTCTGTATATCCCCTCACTGATCTTGATGGGGATCTCATACGAGAATAGAGGCAGGTTCACCCCGCTCATCCGGGGTGGGGGCACCGCCCTTTTCGGCATCTATTGGTTAGGTCGGATCCCCGATTTTCTTGGGGGGCCCGAGCCCGACGTTGTGAATGCCATCATGGCCCTTCTGGGGGTGTTCTTCTTCCTCTTCATATCGTATCATTTTCTGCTGGACTTCAGGTGGGGGGAGGATACAAGGACCCTTGAATGGGTGATGCGTACCTCCTTCATAACCGGCCTTGCATACCTGATGTTCGAGAATATTCAGATCACACAGGGTGTGATCATCTACGTGGTCGCACTCCTGACATACTACGTATTGATCCTTTTCGGACACGATCTCACCATTGAACCAGGGCTTCCCACGGCGATAGGGGATGGGGTCACGATCATCTCCGCCGACCCCACCGACATCACAATCACCATAGTTTTCGCCTGCACCGCCGCCCTTGCGCTCTTCCTGTTCAGCGCCGCTATATTTGCCACCGAGACCAACAGGAAGGAGTGGCTGCCATGGGCGAAAAGGGAGATCAAGCGCAACCGGAACGGCAAC
>JAGLEG010000558.1 GCA_023145185.1 Thermoplasmata archaeon | reverse complement strand
AGGGCAGGATCAACCTGGATGCGCCTGTGGCCAGCGTTATCTTGACGAGGTCCCCGGCCATGAACGGTACAACCCCGATGAGAAGCAGCTGCCAGAGGTTGAGGGTCATCCCCAGATAAAAGTGAAGGTATAGCAGTCCGGGAACGTAGATGAGCAGGAAGTTTCCCGCCATCAACAGGCCCAGCATGCCCACGGGTTTCCTGGAGAGGGAATACCTTTCAGATACGTATCCCAGGAATGTGGCGGAGAGCACGAATCCGATCAGATAGCCTCCAGTGGGACCCATGAGGTATTCCAGTCCTCCGTTCATGCCGGTGAACCAGGGCACTCCAATTACACCCAAACCCACGTACATCGCCTGACTGAGGCCGCCCCATTTTCCCAACGTTACGCCTGCAAGCAGTACGGCAAAGGTCTGCCCTGTAACTGGAACCGGGCTGAATGGCAGGTAGAACCTGAACTGGGCGAAGAGCCCTGTCAGACATGCAAAGGAGAGTGCGAGCAGTATCTGATATATCGTATCCAGCTCGTATCTACGTTTGTAGAGTCTGTTCCTCAGGTTGTCGAAGTCATTGATCAAAGTTATAGCGCTCATTTTCATCACCTATGTTAACCACGAGCGCACGCAAGGTTAACATTATATTTCAGCCTTTGCCCGTGCCCTGTCCTGCACCGCTTTTAGTTTCCTCATGGAAACTTCAGGGTATATATATCAAAACGATCTTACTCTTTAGTATACAAAAGATACTACAGGTGTTTCAAATGGTGAAGAGGCAGATAATCCACATAGATCAGGAGAAGTGCAATGGATGCGGACAGTGCATCCCCGACTGCCCGGAAGGGGCCCTTCAGATAATAGACGGCAAGGCCCATTTGATCTCTGACATCTTCTGTGACGGCCTGGGTGCCTGCATCGGAACCTGTCCGGAAGGGGCTATCTCGACCATAGAGCGGGAGGCGAAGGAGTACGACGAGAGGATCACCATGGAGAACATCATCAAGGCGGGACCCAATGTCGTCAAGGCCCACCTGAAGCATCTGAAGGTCCACGCCCAGACCAACTACTACAACATCGCCGTGGAGGTCCTCAAGGAGAAAGGCATGGAGGTCCCGGACATCGAGGAAGAAGAACCACCATGCGGGTGCCCCGGAACCGAGATGACGATCATAGAACCACCCATGGGGGGCCCGATAGCTGGCATGGAGAACAGCTCCACCCTCAAGCAGTGGCCCGTGCAGATCCACCTTCTCCACCCAAATGCGCCATTCTTTGACAATTCACATCTGCTCCTGCTAGCTGACTGTGTTGCGGTTGCAAACCCAAACCTCCACTCACAGCTCATCCATGGAAAGACCGTGGCTATGGGCTGCCCGAAGCTGGACGATTCCGGAGCATACATTGAAAAGCTCACGGAGATCATCAAACAGAACCGGATCAAATCGGTCACCGTGGCCATGATGGAGGTCCCCTGCTGCGGCGGGATGGCGGTCATCGCACAGGAGGCCATCAAGGGTTCCGGAAAGGAGATCCCCCTTATCAGGGAGATGGTCTCCATAAACGGGGAGCTGATGTGAGCGTCAGAGAAGAATGATCCCAGCAAACAGGGCGATCCCTATGGCAATGAGCGCAGGGACCCATGATCTTCTCAGGACTCCCGTATATGTGGCCTTGAAGTACTCCATGGACACCGAGACACAAGGGTGGATCGGGGATATGATGTAACCTATGAAGATCGAGAAATACATCACCGAAAAGAGGATGGGGTCCATTGCGTCCTCACCATATTTTGCGATGATGATGGGTACCATCACCGAAACGGGGACGATGACCCTTCCCGTGGCCAACCCCAACAATGCCCCTGCAAAGACCACAAGTAAGGCCTTGGAGAGGGGCAGGGATGCGATGACCCCGGGGGCGTTCGAGACGGTGAAAATGTTGAGGAAAATGAACATCCCCAGTATTATCAGGCCGAAGTTCCAAGCCTTCATACCACGAGTGATAGGCAGAGCCTCCCTGATGGAGAGCCCGCCCAGGAAAAAGGCCATCCCCAGGCTGATCATAACGCCGATCAGCAGGAACCACTCCGCAAGTATGAAGGGGAGAATGTACATCATGGAAGCGTGGATGATGGGTGCGGAGAGGATCACAAGCACGGGTATCGCCATCTTCTTCGCGCTGGTCTTACCCCTTGATACCCTCCCGTTCTCCACCTGTCTGAGGAAGAAGAGATATATCAGCAGCCAGAGGATCAGAAAACCGGGTATCGTGTAGAGTATCATCTCGTACAGGTCCAGCCCCGCCATCTTTGTGGCAGGCAGCAGTGTGGCCAGTGGATATATCATCACGATGAGGTGCCTGGACCATACGTTGATGGCGACCTTGACGTTCTTATCCAGGCCGGGAGCTGCCCTCTTGACCACCGGAGCGGAGAGCAGGGCCCCACCGGGGATCGGGAGCATACCAATCAGGCCGGGGAGGACAACAAGGGCCTGCCTTCTCCTCATCCTGGTGTTGTCCACAAGGTCGTTGATCAGTCCTGACCTCTGCATGGCCCCGCCTATCACGGCTATCAGCGCCACGGATAATGATAGAAGTAGAACAGCCGGGTCAGTCAGGGTGTCGTAGGTTATCCGGGCGACCTCAAGAAATGGGAGGTCCATGAACCCGAGGAACAGGGCCGAGATGACCAGGGCTATCCAGAGGCTCTTCCTTGCAATTATCATCAGTATTACAATGGCAACGATGAACTCTATCCATATTATTAGGTCAGACATCCTTTTACCTGTCCTGGTCCCTAATCGGGCATCACCGATGGACCGTATTTTTCATATAAAAGGGTGACACTTATTTCTGGCTTGCCCACTGATGTTTTTCCCTTCATTTGAGATATTATCAGATGACCTCCAAACAGTGGAAGGATGAATTCCATGGATATGCAGTAGTTATTTCTGTCGTGAAGTATATGGGTCTTATCAGGGGGACGGAACCATGAGGATCGGGATAATCGTCTACTCACAGACGGAAAATACCTATTCGGTGGCCAAGGAACTGCAGAGGGAGTTGACCTCGGTTGGACGGAATGCGACCATTGAACGCATTACGATCGTGGGTGAGCCCGGCCAGCCAGAGAAGAAGGTCGAGTTCAGCGTCAAACCGGATATACATCCGTACGATGAGCTGATATTCGCAGCCCCGGTCCAGGGATTCAACCTCTCCGTGGTAATGAAAAAATATCTCAAGCAGCTGGGATCACTGGAGGGGAAAAAGGTCCATCTCCTTACGACCAAGCAGATCTCCAATAAGTGGACAGGTGGCAACAGGGCGATCAATCTGATGAACAAGATATGCAGGTCCAAGGGGGCCAGCATGGGCGAAACAGGGATCATATTCTGGAAGGAGAAACACAGGAAGAGAACCACAGATGAGGCGCTGAGCAGGATCCTGAAGGCGATCTGAACGGTCAATTCAATCATATATTGTGGTTAGTCTATTTATTTCAGACCTGAACTCTCGGCCTTCTTAAACCCTCCATCCTGTTCTCCAGGTCTGTCCCCGCCCCGCTGACGTAATGGAAGGTAATGTAAATGTTCAACCTGGACAGTGTCTCGGTCCCTGTCAGGGGACGAAAATGGACAACGACATTAGTATAAAAGTGGTATGCCAAAAAATTAAAATTCGGCACTGTTAATCAATAGATACGGTGTAAACGGTCATTTACATATCCTCGACCCTTTCCAGGTAATCCTCCATAGTGACGTAGCCTATCTCAACGTTCAGGGTGTAGGAGTTGGAGTCGTCCGTATAGTAGATCACCTCAGGGCCTACCGTCCTGTGCAGGTCACCAGCCTCTATAAGTAAAACGGTTACGGAGGCGTTGGCGTAATTGTGGGCATATCCTTCATCATAGGGCACCTCACATTCGATCTGACCCTCTCCGCCTTTGGGGTTCTCACCCGTCT
>JAGLEG010000557.1 GCA_023145185.1 Thermoplasmata archaeon | reverse complement strand
CAAGCACCATAAAGAAGATCCATCCCCCAACGAATATGTCCGAAAGCGGGAACTTTTTCCCGAATACATTGTACACTATCCCCGAGACCGTCGATATCAAGAGCAGTCCAAGGGGGATCCCCGGATCGTTCCCCTCAACATATGCAGCCCCCATGAGAAGCAAGAACGATACTATCCCCATTGAGGTGGAGAGATAGAGTCCCCCTTTGGAGGAGATCCTCCCCGACACCAGAGGCTTATGAGAGAGGTCCTTTGCCCTTTTATCCACCTCGAGGTCCATCACCTCATTCAACGAGAACCCCCAGGCGTGATGGCAGAGCGCAGCCAGGGCAACCAACAACAACCCGGGATAGCTTCCACCGGTTACAAGGAAACCCAGGGCTGGAACTGCGGCAGTGGCCGCGCCTGTGTGGATCCTGAACAACCTCAACAGATCCGTAGGCCTCGTTCTCATCGGCTGGTGTAGGAGCTTCATTTATATTATTCTCACCGGAACCCAGGCATCCCCTCCCATCGTTTGACAAACTATAGATATCCCTATACGGATTTGGGGACGGGAATATATCATGCTGGATATCAAGTTCATCCGTGAGAACGAGGAAGCGGTTCGAAAGATGATCGTGGACCGGAACACACCGGCGGACCTGGATGGTTTTCTCCGGTCCGACAACAGGTTTCGGGAGATCGTCGAGCATGTTAACAACCTCAAACACGAGAAGAACGTGGTATCAAAAGAGATCTCAAAGGAGAAGGACAGAGCGCTCCAGCAGGAGAAGATCGGGAGGATGAAGGACCTCAACGTGGAGCTCAAGGAGCTGGACGAGGAGTCCAAGGCGATGGAAAAAGAGCGCAATCAGATCCGCCTCACCATCCCCAACTTCCCCCACAAGGACGTCCCCGTGGGCCTGGACGAATCCGCAAACATCACTCTCTCCACCTGGGGAGACCCCAGATCACTTCCATTCACCCCCAGAGATCATTCGGACCTTGGCTCCAGCCTCGATATCATCG
>JAGLEG010000556.1 GCA_023145185.1 Thermoplasmata archaeon | reverse complement strand
GACTGGCTCTACGTGAGAGGTCATTTCCTGGAAGGCACCCCGCCAAAGAACGATATCCGCTCCGATTCCTTCGAATTGCTTCTGACCGATGAGGAGGGAGCGACCAGCACGTACGAAAACATCGATATCGATATCTCAGATGTCAACGACCCCCCCTACCTCGACGAAAGTGACCCGAGGATCTCATTCCTCGAGGATACCAGCAGAAGGGTCGACGTTGGAACCACATGGTATGAGGATATCGAGTTCGGTGACCCGGAGGACGATATACTCACCTTCACGGTAACGGCGGGAGCTCATCTGATCATAGAGCTCGTTCATTCTCCTTCCAACGGCATCGATTTCATCGTGGAGAGCGAGGAGGATTGGTTTGGGTTTTCAAATGTCACCCTGACCGCATCAGATGGAGAGTATACCATCACCGTTGTGATCCCGGTGGAGGTGACAGGCAGAAGAGATACTCTGAGGGACCTCGTCATTATTCCCGATATCCCCCTGGAGGAGGTGGACGACGGCACTCTGATCACGTTGACATGCGAATTCATCGATCCTGACCTTGGAGATCACGACTACGATGATTACAGATACTACTGGTATTCCAATATATCAGGTGACCTGGGTGACGAACGTGAGGTCAGCGTCTACCTGGAACCAGGGGGACATCGTATCAGACTGGAGGTCTGGAGGGCATCGTCATATTCCACTACGATGACGTATCTCGAGATCAACGTCACGGATGACGGGATCGATAACGCTCCGGGACCGGAAGGTGAAGTGGAAGACTATCCGGATGACGATGAGAGGCTCCTCAAGGTGATAAGGGACGTCACGCTGGTCCACCTGCTGATCTACGGCTTCTTCCTCCTGGTGCCCCTCTACTCCTTCCTCATCCACATGATGATAAGAAAGGCCAGATCGGGGAAGACCACGGAGGAGATACCTCAAGGTGATCCCCCCGGGGATGAGGGGGAAAATGAAGAAAAGGAGGTGGAGGAATGAGCGGGAGACATTTCACCGGTCTGGTCCTCATCCTGCTGATGCTGGTCCCGCTTCTCCCGTTCATCACCACGGGTTCCGGAGAGAACCTGTCCTGGGATGGTAATACGAATGGGACCGCATCAATAATGGAGACAAGGTCAGATACGGGCCCGGAGAGGCTGTTCTCCTATCCGGACCAGGTGGATTACAGGTTGAACAACGATCATGAGTTCGTACACCACCCCAACGGGTTCAGGTATCGCATCACCTTCCAGATGGAAAACGGAAATACCGAGGGCCTGGACGAGGGAACCTATATCGTCATCGAGAGGGAGGATGAAGATAATGGGTGGACGGAGATCGGCATCTCACGCTGGGTCGACTACCAGACTAACATGGAGGCCTTTCTGGATGTGGACAGGGAGGGGAATATCAACGGGGTCATCTGGTATCCGGATGAAATGGGGTCCTTGATAGAATTCGTACCGATATCGACCCCCGTGGACAATGAGGGAGATATTGGCCATTACGTATACGGGGAGACCAGAACATCCACGGAGGAGCCGAGAGGGATGTGGAGCGACTGCCTCGATGGAATGCCCATGGTCATGATCCAAGACGGGGGCGAACTGTATATCCATCGAATGGACGCCGAGACAGAGCAGTACCTGACGATCGAAATGGGTGAAGTATTCAAAGATACTGTGGACATGGTGGCCAATGACGAGGTCCTGTGCGTCGCCAGGCAGGTGCCCGGTGGTGAGATCACCCTCACCACATACGGTGAAGATCTTCTGTTGATCGACGAGCATGTCCTTGTGGACCTTCCCACCGGTTCAGGTGCGGACAATCGGGTCTCCCTCTTCTGCGAAGGGTCCAACGTGGAGGCGTTCATCTACCTGGATGAGCTCCTTTCAGATAGATATTCAACCCTCGAATACATCGTCTTCGACCTCTCCAGTGATACCATGACCAGGGAGATGGTCACCTTTCCGGAAGGGGTATCTCCCTTCCCGAACGGCGGGCCCATGAAGGTCCCTGGCGGCTACTACTTCATCGTTCACAACGGCTCGACCATCATGCAGTACGATGAGAATATGGAATATGTGACAGATCATTACCTGCAGGAGGAGATCTACTCCAGTTCAA
>JAGLEG010000555.1 GCA_023145185.1 Thermoplasmata archaeon | reverse complement strand
TACACCACCGGGGCGGCGTGGCTTGTATCGTTTCTGATATACCAGGGAGGTGTCCTGCTTGGGATGGGTTGAGGTGTTATCATGAAACAGGCAGTGGTCAGGGTCTTTGCATTGGTCTCCGGCGTGATATTTCTGCTGATGGGCATCGTGCAGCTCTGCGTGACCTCCGGAATCGAAAATGATCTGTCAAGGTACATGTTGATCGCCCCCGACCCGATCCTCGGCGCCGTCCTTCTGCTGATCGGAGCTGTTTTTCTTGCTGGGACGATGAAGGTTAAAAGGGAGCGGTTCAGGCTCTTTTCATTTACCATGGTGGCCGTGGGGCTTGTTTATCTCCTCTCCCTGATGAACCTGCTCCTGTTCATCGCGGGATCCCTGGATGCCCTCATGGGCGGAGGGGAGCTGGTATGGAGGGATCACGTTGGACCCGGGGCCTACCTGGTCATCATACCCATCATCGGATCGATATTATTGAGGCAGATGGTCAGAGACCAGGAAAGTATTCAGGAGGGCGGATAATATGTTGAGGTCCATACTGGAGATCATGTCCCGTGGGGGTCGCTCCTTCTCGGAGCTGGCACTATCGCTTGACATCAGCACAAGGGAGCTTCGAAACCGTCTCCAGACCCTTGAGAATATGGGATATATCGAGAAGATGCACGGGGATGAGGATGGGAGGGCATGTACCCTCTGCTCCAGCGCGTCCAGATGCGGCGGCTGCCCCTCAAATTTCGACTTCCCGAACTCATATGGTGTCACCCGAAAGGGAATGAAGCTAATCTCTGAAAGGATTGGTCAATGACCCCCCACTCATGGGGAGGTTGGGGGTTCCTGTTGGGGTGGAACCTCAGCATGCTGGACCCCGGCGCTTTGAGGTTGAACAACACCGACTGGTGGTGCTGGGGGGGCCGTCTGGGGGTTTGGTGTACTCTCGGGTGATGGGGCTTGCTGCATGGGAGGTGTAACACTACCCTCACCTTCCGTGACAGATGGAGGCGAAACCTGCGGCACACCCTGTCCGTCCGGAGGCACAGATGAAAGGCCGGCAGGCGGTAAAGAGGCCCTTGGGGCCGGAGCTGTGAACATCGTCGTGCCCATGGTCGGCGCTGCCAGAGCTAGAGGTGCCGGGATGGTAGGAGGTAGAACCGGAATAGCTGTTTTCTCCTCCTCGGGTCTCTTTGAAGCCTCCGTTACCTTCTCCTTTCTCGGCCTGCGAACGAGGAATATCACCAGAAGTACTAACAGGGCAAGGAGAACGGGAGCCATGAAAGTGCCTGCGGCTATCAGAAAAGCGCTGCCGGTCCTCGCGGGGACATCCACCTGGTCCTGTGTGCCCTCCCCCTGTCCAACTTCGTTCAGGGCAAAGATCTGATAGTAATAGGTGCCTGCCTTCACATCCTCGTCCTCCGCGCTGAAGGTGTTCGGGCCGAGGTTGCGCCAGAGTTTCATCTCCTCGGGATCTGTCCCCTTGTAGACGAGGTAGCCAAGTATGTCCGTCCCCCCGTCATTACGGGGGGCCTCCCATTCGACCGTGATAGTATCTGTCGTCGGGTCCAGGGAAAATTCCCCGATAGCTTCGGGTACCCCGAGAGGCAGGGTGGAGAGCTTGTTGCTCTCCTCACTTTCGCCTATCTCGTTCTCGACGGTCAGGAAATAATGGTAGGTCCTACCGTTCACGACCTCATCGTCCAGGTAATGGTCCACGTCCTCTATCGATACAAGCAGTGTTTCAAGCCCTTCTTTCTCCCCACGATAGATGTTGGTGGTGGTGATCTCCAAGCCGCCGGTGATCTCCGGGAGGTTCCATCTGAGTAATACCTCTCCCTCGCCGACCCGCTCTATCCAGAGGTCCGTTATGATGCCGGGCACCGAAAGAGGCATCAATGATATTGGTCCTGCTATCGGGCCCTCTCCGAGCTCATTGACCGATGATACGGAGAAGAAATGGTCCAATCCATTCTCGAGGCCCAGCACCTCGTAACCGGTTGCGTCCGGACCCAGTTGGGTGATCAGGACGGGTACTCCATCCCTGTAACCGTAAACACGGAACCCCTGGATCGAGAATCCGTTATCATCTCCCGCCACCCAGGAAAGGATCGATGTTGAATCCCCCATTTTTGCGGAAAAGGATCGCACCTTCCCTGGTGGGGAACCCACGGTCATCTCCAATATCTCTGTGGTTGCCCCCTCGATCAGGTCAGAATATGCGGAGATACGGACCTTTACGCTCTTTCCCGGTGTGGATATGTCAATTTCGTAGAAGGGAGAGAGAACGTCAATGATCTCCCATTCGAGGGCTCCCTCTTCCATCTGGTACACCCTGTAGCCAATGATGTCCGAACCCCCGGTTTCCATGGGCGGGGCCCAGATAATGTAGAGGTCGGTAAGGCCGGTATGGGCGTATGTTATCTCGGGAATGCCAGGAGCCCCAAACGGGGATATTGGCACTATGGGAGACATCTCGGATCCTCCCCAGGAGTTGACCGCGGTCACCCCGTAGTAGTATGTGGTGCCATATTCCAATTCCAGGTCCAGATATTCATATGTGTCCTCGGAGGGAATAGATGGTATTGATGAGATGAAGGATAGCGAATGGACCGCCTCACCTCGATATATCCTGTATCCTGTTATCTCGTCTCCACCGTCCTTGGGCCCATCCCACCAGATCCTGCCCGAGTAGAGCGAGGAGATCCCTCCGATCTCCAATATGGAGTAGGGATTCGATCCTGGAGTCGCCATTATTGGCCCCTCCAGCATGCTCTCATCGTTGCGGTTGAATGATGATATCCAGTAGTAATATTCAATGCCGTTCTCGAGGTCAACATCACGGTATCTCATCAGTCCCGCAGAGATAGTATCGAGATAGTTCCATGACGCCCCGTCCGGGCCACGGTAGATCTTGTAACCTATGATCGGCGCGCCCCCATCATTATTTACGCCCTGCCACGAAATGGTCACCATGCCATCACCCACCGATGCGGTCAGGCCTGTGACCCTCCCGGGATATCCGGATGCATGGGCTGATATCGGCCCCTCCAATTCACTTTCACCGTACATGTTGACCGCTGAGATCGCGTAGTAGTAATTCACGCCGTTCTGCACACTGTCGGGCATCGACCGGAGGTCGCCGCTTATGGACGTGAGGAAACGCAGGTCATCTGGCTTTGTACCACGATATATCCTGTATTCCAGAATTGGAAGCCCCCAGGTCACCTTGGGTGGATCCCAGGATACCTGAATGGATTGGAAATCAGTCGCGGTCATGATCTCTGTAGGGCTTGATGATATGGTATTGAAGGAGATCACGACCGGGTCTGACATTCGGCTCTCTCCCAACCTGTTCGTGGCCCCTATCTGATAGATGTATCGTTGACCCTCCTCCAGGCCTTCATCGTCGCGGGTCAGTGCAGCCGTCTGCCCCAGCAGCTTCATGTCATCTTGACTTTTTCCCCTGTAGACATTGTAGCCGGTCAGGGGTAGGGTCCCGATATCATCCGGTTCGGACCAGGATAGGGATACCATCCTGTCCCCATCGGCAAATTCAAGGTCCTGAGGTGGAAGTGACAGGGTATTCGGTGCTGCCGAAATGATCTCGGTGGAGAGCCATTCCCCTATCCCCTCAAGTGTATAGGTCAACCTGTAGTAATAGGTGGCAGGCTCCAATCCAATATTGAGGTCACCATAGTAATTATCTTTCACGATCATGTGTCTGATCACAGTATCGAAATATCTTCCTCGATACAGAGTGTAGCCTTCCAATGGATAGAGGTTGATCAGCTCAACTGGTGGCGGGGTCCAACTGAGATCGACCTTCAGGTCCCCGGGAATGGCCCTAAAATTCGTTATGGGTCCTGGAACATCCGTCTCCCCCCAAACAGGGACAGTCAGGTTGGATGAGCCCAGCTCCGTAAATACAGCCCTTATCGAATAGTAATATCCAACCGAGGTCCGTAAGAAAAACGTCTCATTCAGCCATGTTTCATTGATCACCTTAGCGAATAGTATAAGGTCGTTGGTCGAAGATCCCCTGAATATCTCGTACCCTTCAAATGTGAAATTATTGAATACTTTCTCTGACGGAGGGTTCCAGCTGAAGTTGATGTACAGATATCCGTCGTTGATATTTGGATCCGTTGGTATGAACTCTGGAACCTCCGTCTCCCCCCAGAGAGGTTCTGTTAGGCCAGATGGGCCCACCACCGAAAATACAGCCCTTACCGAATAGTAATATCCAAGCGGGGTTCCTGAGACCAATGTCTCATTCAGCCATGTTCCATTGATCACCGTAGCGTGTAATTCAAGATCATTGATCGAAGATCCCCTGAACACCTCATATTTCTTTAAGGTGTAATTATCGAATACTTTCCCTGATGGAGGGCTCCAGCTCAGATTTATGAACAGATAGCCGTCGTTGATCCTTGGGTTCAGAGGTGTGAAATCTCCGATAAAGAGCAGGCTGACATTCTTTAGATTCTGGTCGAATGTTGTGGAATTTGGCGACATATATGTCAGGTATCCTCCCTCGCTGGAAAGGATCGGGTCGTAGGAGGGGTCATCCACCAGGATACGGTTCGCTGATTCTGCATCCCAGTTGTCCCCCCAATCATCGCTGGTGATGACCCTTATCTTGTCATCCGACCCCTCATATGATAGCGCCACCTTGTCCCACACCTTTACATATCGGGCACTGAACCCATGCCCGTGGTTGAGATAGGAGTTGATCCCCCTTGCGGATATCAATCTTGTCTCGGATGTCCAGGTGGAACCTCCGTCCACGGATTTTATCATGTCAATGTCAGGATAGAATATCGTTGACGGATACGATTGGAGGGAGTTTCCAAAGACCATGATCGAACCATTCACATTCAGGGCCTGTATGTGGCTGTAGGTGATGCGGTTGTTCATCACGGCCGTTGCAGCGGTCCAGCTACTCCCCCCATTTGTGGAGGTTCTCATGTAAACGTAACCAGTTGCATACCCAGGATAGTACGACCTGGTGTAGAAAAGGCACAGTTTTGTCGATGAACCGGTGTCATAGGCGACGATCGACGTCGAAGCGGCCGTGCCGGGATTTGACAGGGTCACTCCGGATGTCCAGGACGTTCCATCATACCTGTGGAACACGGACTGCCACTGGCTGGACCTGAGGTTCGCCAGATATATGTTGTTATCATCCGTGGCAATGGACCACTGCCCCGCCTGTGACGTCACTATATCTGTTGTGGAGGTGGTTGCAAGGTCGGTCCAGTCCGATATCGCAGCCTTCTTGTATACCAGCTTTCTGGCGGAGGATAGATAATAGGTGTTGTAGAGGAAAAGCCACACCTCGTCCTTGTATTTGTGGAGTGAGAACTTAATATCAACAGAGGAGTGGTAATTGCTGAAGGACCATACGTCCAGGGGGGAGGTCCAGGTCTTCCCTTTGTCATAGGACGCCACAAGAGAGACCTGGAATTTGCTGGTTCCATTCTTCCATGTATAGCCCAGGAGAACCGTATCATTATGGGCGATGGAGACCTCGTTGTTTATCTCGGTGAATGACCCGACCTGTTTTTCCAAAAGGTTGTTTATGGTCTTTACGACCTTACCCGAATAGAGTGCTCCTGCCTCAAGGTCACCCGGGACCTCTTGATCGTCCTGGCCTTCCGATCCATCCTCTTGCGCGTAATATCGGCCTTCCGGGACCGATCCAAGTAGCAGTATAAGCAGGCTCGAGATCACCAGCACATATCTGTAGGCTCTTTTTTCCATGGCTAATCACCCCCCTCTTGGACATTGCCAGATGGTCCCGGCACCACCGGTGCGCTGGGGCCATCTTCGACACCGCTGGGAACTGCAGGCGGAGCCTTAGTCGCCGTTGGTGAAACATCTGGGGGCGCAGGGTTCAGGTCATTGTGCCGGCTCTGAGGCAGTACCTTCTGGTCTCCCGCGCCTGCCTCTGGTCCCCCGGAGGGCGTTTCAACCTCGTCATCCTCGATCTTCTTCCCCTCTCCCTTCTTCTTCCTTTGCCTGGCCAGGGCCAATACCGCAAGGGCAAGGATGATACCCCCGATAAGTCCGAAGGCGGCTGCGAGAGCGTACAGGGTAGAGGTTCTCATCACCTCCCCATCCGATGTTGGCACCTCCACGATCGTCAGGGCGAAGGTTGTCGTATTGGAAAGGCCTTCCAGGTCGGTGACCTCCACCTCGATCAGATGGGCCCCCACGATCAACGTCGGGGTTATGGTGTCTCCCTCTCCCAGGTCCCCCTGTATGTCCGAGGACCACGTATAGGTCAGCCCGTCCCCCCAGATGGTGTCTGGATCGGTGGAGGACACTACCAGCTCAAC
Organism: Thermoplasmata archaeon; assembly: GCA_023145185.1. Taxonomy (GTDB): domain Archaea; phylum Thermoplasmatota; class Penumbrarchaeia; order Penumbrarchaeales; family Penumbrarchaeaceae; genus JAGLEG01. The sequence goes on along the minus strand of JAGLEG010000555.1, from coordinate 6,379 downwards.
GATCTCCCCTTCAATGAACGTCATAAGCTTTGGTTCGATCGTGAGCCGGGGTTTGGATGGAGGCTGGTTCGTGTTATTTATCTCGATCGATAGATAGCGTGTTATCGTGTGCTCCCCGTCCGTGATGGTATATGTCACGTTATGCGTCCCGACCATCTCATTCGTGGGTCTCAGCCTGAGGTCACCGTTGGCATAAGTGACCAGGTTCACACCTTGAACGAGTCCGGGAAGAACCATTTGGATATCGGTCTCCACGAACACATCCTCCCGATCACGTATATCAAACGCAGAGATCATTATCTCCACCCAATCTCCCTCATCTACCCATACACTTCCAATATTCGTCCATGATGGGAGGTCATTGACAGGTGTGACTGAAAGTGAGACGTTGATGGTGAGGTTCTCGGTCCCATCTGTGGCCGTGATGAGAATATATGCCAGGCCGTGGAGGTCCTCCTCTGGCGTCAGGAACAGGATGCCATCGACCTCTTCGATAGATATCCAGTCGGGGATGGAGAATTCAAATGTCAGCTCCTCATCGTCAATATCACCGAACCAATGACGGTATTCTATCTCATGGCGGATAACATCCTCCTCAATGGTGATCGGAGGAGGTGTAAAGACAAGGTGCGGACCGGTATTATCCACAATAAAACCCAGCTGGAACGGGGGGCTCTCAGCCTGACCGTCCCAGGTGGTCACCAGAATGCTCCAATCATCGCCCTCGCTGAGCTGATGGTCATCGAAGAGGTGATCGGGAGATGACAGATTGGTCAGTGTATCCAGAATATTTCCATTCAGGTACAGGTACACGTTGTATCTGAGATCCTCCTGTGCCGTCTCCAGGTCCGAGCCGTTCATCTGGGAATGAACTCCCAGGGCATCTCCAGATCTCGGTCGAGACGGCGTCAGATATACCTTGGGCGGCAGGGGGATGTTGTTCTTGACGTGAATAACGGTCTGGAATTCTATCACATCGGACAGCAGGCCCACGCCGTCCATTGCCCAGGCGCGTATCCTGATATCACCATAGCTGCTCTGATGATCCGTTATGAAATCACAGCTCCAGTTCTCTCCATTCCAGTAAGGGTCAGATACCTGGTCCCTGGACCACTTGCCAGTCGCCGGGTCATGGATCTCCAACTCGATCGAAAGATGTTCCAGCGGGTCCTCCCGGTCATGTGTGGATATGAATATCTCGGTGCTCTCACCCCTCAATATCGTCGCATTGGAAAGCGTTATACCATCAACGGTCGGAGCTTCCGAGGCTCCCAATTCCAGCCAGCCTATCCGAGGGGTTGAGATCCCGACCTTCACAAGGGTGACGTCAATGTAGAACTCCTCACATGATGAACGAAGGTCGAAGAGGTTGTTCCTATCCCACTTGATGAAGACCACCTCATCTGATACGCTTATCCTGTCCGTATCATCGGTAGAGAAACCCACTATCTCCTCCAGGTCAGAGCCCAGCAGGCTGATCTCGGCGTAATTCCCCCCCTCAAGGAAGGAGAATGTTCCATACAGGTGATCCGGGTAGGCGGTCTCCTTCTGGAAGGGGCCGATTATCACCTTTCCCTGGCTCCTGGCCGGTTCAAGCTGTATCCCATCCTCGGCCATTGTGCAGTTGTCAAGAAGATGGAGATGTCCCGGTATCTGGAATGTCTCATTGTAGGGATAGCCGATAGTGTAGTTTATCATCATGCCATAGAAAGTGGGATTCATGGTCGAACCCCTCGTCATCTCTATCTCGATCACCATTGATCCAACGACGGTCATCCCTGCAGAAAATGAGCCAGAAAAGTCCCCTGCATGTGAATAGGAATATGTTCCAAAGGACCCCTCCGACAGGGATTCCATACTATGCATCCCATTTGCGGGATAAAGCTGTTCTGAACCGTCTCCCGAGAGTATCCTGAATTCGAATGAAGAGCCCTCTTCCACACCTCCAAGGGCGAATCCGAAGGAGTCCCAAGATGTGACACCGATCGGAGATAACGGGATAGTTAGCAGGGTCCCCTCTGTCGCCTCCGTCCATTTGTGGACCTCCAGGTCAGTACCGTTCATGAAAGCTGCATAACCCCTCTCCTCATCCATGCTTATACAATGACCTTCTCCCTTGCCAAAGATCCTCTCCCGAAAGAATCTCTCTCCGTTATCCTGTGAAGTGACCAGGGTCACGGTCCCGATTCCCGATTCTATTCCGATCGTTACATCCAGTCCATCCGCAGATACCATCAGCTCATGATGGTCCGGATCAAGCCCGTTGCTGGAGAAAGTATCTATCACCTGCAGCTCCCGGGATGTGCCATTGTAGGCGATGTAACCCAGGTCATAGTTGTCGCTCACAGAAAATGTAGACGCAAGATGGAAATACCCCCTGGAGAAGGCCCCCGAGAATCGGGCTATGAAATTCTCCGAGCTGGCGGCCAATCCTGTACTGGACCAGGTCCTGCCTCCATCTCTGGAGTACTTCTCGTAGATATTCAGGGGGGATGTTGGAAACGTATAGAATACATAGAGCATATCCCCCATCCCGATATCACCCACCAATGGGCACATATGACTGCTCCAGGTGAAATGGGTGGCACCGTCCCATGAACCATTATTGTACCGATTGAACCTGACGCTGTTGTATCCCTTATCCTTGAGAAATACCAGAACCTCGTCCTTGTATCCAATGATCTTCGTCTCCTCTGGACATTTTGATCCCAACTCCAGCGAAACCGTAGATGGAAGGTCCCGATAGGCCAGGTAACTCACCACCTTGATCTCCACTCCATTGAGGGAATCATCGACCGACCCCATCAACATGAGGTAGAATACCTTGTCCTGGTAGAGGTATATCTCCACACCCCCCTCGCTGAGGCCAGATACCGAATGGACCTCAACAGGGGAGTTCCATGTATCTCCCCCATCATCGGATGTGATCAGATTGTAATGTATCGTCGTTGGTCCCGATGAGATCGTAATATATGCGAGGAATATCGTCCCCTCGTATGACTGTATCGACCTCGCATTGGTATCGGTGAAAAGCGAATTATATGACGCGGGGATAGATGTCAAATATGTCAGCTCTTTATCGGCCACCTGGAGATATTTTCCCTCAATGGACCTGATATGGTCCATATCATCTATCCAGCCCTCGTCAGTGACATCCAGCATGAAGCTCGTCCTCACCTGGTCAAGATCGCTAGATCTGGTAACGTCCAATGGGCTGTTCATCCGATCATCTTCCATCGTCCATGGGTCCCCATCAACTGTAATATATGGTGTCATGGTGCCAAGGATCAATACCATCAAGATCGTTAATGTCGGCCAGATGCCATCTATGCTCCTCTTTTCTACCATTTAATTCACCCGTTCCTCTGGTAAGGGGTAGGTAATAGGAGTAATAAAATCTTACCAGAGAATGGCCAATCCGAAGAACTGCCCGATCGATCTCGCTTCCGAACCCCTATCTCGTTACAGTCGGGGAAAATTGGATATCCTATCGAATACAATCCATGGGCCAGTATGAGATTATTCCCCCTGGACGTACTTACCGGATCGTTGCTCATATTTTCAATGATCTCCATGCTGGTGAGCATATACGTTCTCAGGTATAGGGGTGGAAAGGGGCCTGTCGCGATGATGATCTCATCCTTGATCCTCCTGGTATCATCTGCATATTCAATACTCCTGTCCCTCGAGATCATCCAGGGGGGGATGATCCCATTCTATACCGGCGCGGCGATAGGCGGCCTGGGCGTTATTGTCTCGGCCTATCTCTGGAGGCGCCCCCCTTGAAGGACCCTCTTGACCTCCCGCTGAGAAAGAGGATCTATGATCATATCAGGTTGAACCCTGGCGTACATTTCAGGGAGGTTCAGAGAGATCTGGGCCTCGCCGTGGGTCAGCTCGATTTTCACGTAAATGCCATGGTCAAGGGCGAGGTCATCGTAAAGGAGATGGAGACGGGAAATGCCAGGTTCTACGTTAGGGACGGGTTCAGCAGGGATGAGAAGAAGGCACTCTCAGTCCTGAGAAGGGAGATCCCAAGAGGTATCGTATTATACCTGCTGGACCGGCCCGGCTCATCCCCATCAAAGATACTTGAAGCTTTCAGTATTACCAACGCCACGTTATCTTATCATCTTCGAAAGCTGGAGAAGAGCGGTATTCTGAAAGCGGAGACAGAGGGGCGGTCCAGGCATTACGATATCGTGGACCCTGACCTGATGGGGTCCCTGCTCCTTTTGTACAGGTCCAGCCTGTTCGATCGGGTCATTCAAAAGATATCCTGATCTCCCCTGTAATATCTGTTCTTCCTCAGGTCCAGGCCGTCTGAATCGTCCCTGCCGCCCTTCCTCCCCAGGAGTGAGATCGCTATGATGATCACAACGACCATGACCGCCCCACCGATAAGGACAGAATAGATGTGATCCACAAGATAATCCCTGGTATCATCCGCTGCCTTACCGAAGGCCTCGATGAACCCATCGAGGAACTCCAGGGTGCCGCCCGTCTCGATCGATGCCACATCGGATGAGATCTGCATTGACAGGTCAAGCACCACCTCATTTTCCACCAGCTCTCCCTCCGTTTCCACATCTATGGTGGACGAATTCTGTTCCTGCCGGATCAATGCGGTCCCATCCCAGGATGCACTACCAACCTCATCGCCCCTGTCGTTGCGAAATGAGAACCTGTTTCCTCCCAGCCTTCCAGTTTCCTTATCATTACAGGAGAAACAGGCGCCCCCTCCGTTTTCCAGGGAATATCGATAACCGATCCGCAGCTCCCCATCTTCCACCCCTTCCAGCTTGAGCTGATAAGATACCTTTCTCGCCCCATCCAGAACCTCGGTGGAGAACCTGACCTCAACTTCGACCTCGCCCCCCTCCTCCGTTCCATTTTCGAACAACATCCCATGCATTGAATACCGTATACTGTTCTCCTCTTCCACCAGGTCCCATCCCTCACCACCCATGTCGAGGTCCCAGGTTCCGCTGCCGTTTTCCAGGGAGACCGAATCGATCGAGAAGGCTATGCCGTCAAGGAGATCGTCCGGGAACATCCCCACGTGGGGCTCCCGTGTGGCATATCTGAACGTGAACCCCTTGCCCATGGATAGGTCAGAGGAGTCCTCCTCGTTCCAGGGCATTCTACCGATATCGTCTCCGGATCCCCCGGGCCCTTGTGCCATGAAAGCGTTGACCGTCACTGGAAGAAGCAACAGTACAACCAGAGTTGAGATGGCGCCGAGGTATAGATTCCACTTCATGGTCACATATATGGTGAGAGGGTATATAATTCGAATATGGAACACTGCTCTAGATTATAACTGACAGGAAAAGGATCCTTAAGGATAGGCCCTGCAGGCGCCTCCGACCCCATCCCTGGAATGTTTAGAGGTTTGTTCCACATCTAGAGGCTCGTTCCATAACGGGGTTAAATACCCCCCTCCATAGGTCTTCAAGTGGTGTTAGAGATCGAAGCCACAGGAGGTAAAAAAATGAAAACCAAGGCGATGGTGGTCGGAAGCATGGCAGCTTTTGTACTGCTGGTAGGAGTAAGCATCTTTGCGGCCGGTTCCGGCCTGTCGGATGATGCTGCACCCGCGGGAGATATGATCGGCGACATCCTCAGGGAGGGTCAGGATAACGGACAGGGAGACATGGAGAGGGTGATGAATGAGGATTGTGATCTCGATGAGCCCCAGAAGACGCAGGAGCAGACCAAAGATGGCTCATGTGAGCAAGAGGGAGAGCCCGAGCAGACCAAGGAGCAGGTAAGGGAGCAGACCAAGGACGGCTCTTGTGAGCAAGAGGGAGAGCCCGAGCAGACCAAGGAGCAGACCAAGGATGGCTCATGCGAGCAAGAGGGAGAGCCCGAGCAGACCAAGGAGCAGACCAAGGATGGCTCTTGCGATGAGGATGGCGTTGATGAAGAAGTGGACGCAGATGTCCTTGCAGCGCCCATCCACGACAGGGACCGGGATCAGGTGAACGGCGGAACCGGGCCTCAGTACAGAAATGGTGAGGAGTGAGCGTATAGCAACTGTTCGATAGGGGCCTGTATGGGCCCCTCTTTTGGTATGTAAATTAGTGTGTGAACCGGTTAACCTCTTTGGTGGGGCCCAATAAGGCCTCATAACCATGAGGTCTTGACCGGTTCACTTTTTTTTAAGATTTTCAAGCCGTAATGGATGATCTGATCCATGTAAAGTGAGCAATTCTTTTTTATATACTTTGATCGAGATGTCATACAGCCTAACTTTGACATATGGCCTAACTTTGACATATGAGTAATAATTATTTATCAAAGCGAGGCCGCTCCCAACATTGATCGGTTAATATCCTATTCGATTTGTCAATGTTGGGATATGAGTATATATGAT
>JAGLEG010000554.1 GCA_023145185.1 Thermoplasmata archaeon | reverse complement strand
CAGGGGGGCTCTTTTCCAGGGCGGGCATCTTGACGATCTCACCAATACTCGGCTTTTCGGCTACGGGCCTGGTCGCGTATCCTCCCGACGCCGGCATCCTGGGTTCCGCCTCCCTCGCGAACAGGGAATCGGCGAAGAGGGGCCCCTGATCATGGCCGCCCATGGAGGGGGCATCCATGATGGCTCCCATCTCCTTCCTGTTCGCGGGGGCCGCCTTGACCATGAAATCGGTCATCACCTCTCCGCTCTTGTCCCTCATGAGCTCCGCTGTTGATGCGTAGGGGTCGTATCTTTCAGCGGGCCCGCCCTGGGGTGGGACCTTCATCTCCTTCAGATCCTTGATCTGTGACCTGATGAACTTCTTGAACTCCTTGGCCTTGTCGATGTCGGTGGTATATCCCAATTTCTTCAGACCTTTTCTGTACTGGTCCAGGGTTATCTTCTTCCTCTTGAAAAGCTCGGTGAGCTCGCCCCTCTTCTTCTCCCTTTTAAGCTTCAGCTTCGCCTCCTTGCCAAGCTTTCTTCTGCTTGGACCCCTCCCCTGGGGTGCCTGCTGGGTCCTGGTGAACCTGATGCCGCATATTGCGCAGTAATCCAGGCTGGATGAATTCAATTCTCCACAGGCGGGACATTTGGAGGGAGCGCCCATCATGACCATAATCCGACCTTATTCAATTAATAGTTATAGTCGTGAATATGATCTGGTCAGCTGAAGATCCGCATCCATGTGGCATTTTACAATAGGACCCACTCTCACTCCACGCTATCCTCGCCCAGGAGGATCCTCACCGCCTGGTTCGCCTGATGTCCCGCTGTGATCATGACCCTTGGGGCCATCAGGCCACTGCCCTCTCCCGCCTCCGACTGCCTGTCCCCGCAGATATACAGCCTTCCCAACCTCTCCGTCCTTATGGTGTTGCTCGATCCGTATCCCGCCAATCCCGAGCCCGCCACGACCTTCATCTTCGGTAGCCCGGATAGTATGGTATTGATCAGGTCCGCCTTCGCTTTTGGCGTGTCGAACGCCTCGATGACCAGATCGCAATCCCGGAATATTTCCACGCAGTTTCCGACCGTTATCTCCTCGTTCCGTACATCGATCCTGACGTACGGGTTTGCCTCCTTGAGGTTATCTGCCAGTGCCTCCACCTTCGGCTCACCTATCTGGTCGATCTTGTAGAGCTGCCTGTTGAGGTTGGAGGGTTCCACCACGTCCATATCAACGATCAGGATCCTCCCCACCCCGATCCTCG
>JAGLEG010000553.1 GCA_023145185.1 Thermoplasmata archaeon | reverse complement strand
GCCTTAACAAGAGGGACCCAAGGACGGGCAAGGGCGTGATCCTCAACATCGTAACGCCGTCGGGCATACCCATTGGCAGTGCGGACCCCTTCGTGGACGCGGTGATGGAGAATCTGGGCAAGGGGAAGAGAACGGTGTTCGTGGGCAATCTTGAAGATCCGGACAGGACGGATGATGTGGACCTCATAGGAATAATCACTGGAATGGACGACGGAAAGGTAGATCTCGCCTCACTGAAGAAGGGCTCATCGCCCGCCGTCCACAGGCAGCCGCCTCCTGCTGCAGCGGATCGCTGGGAGATACCCATGGTACATTGAGCCCCGTCCTTGATATTCAACCACAACAGGGTGATCTGAACGTTTTTAGGGGAAAGGCTTTTTATTCAATTACACGACTCTCACAGTACAGTAGATGAACTTGCGAGGCTCATGGTATGACGTTAAACTGTTGGGAGATAACCAAATGCGGTAAACAGCCCAATGGTGACAGCGTCGATGAGATGGGCGAGTGCCCCACGGCCACCTGCTCCGAGTTCGACGGCAAGAACAAGGGTGAGAACGGTGGCAGATACTGCTGGAGGGTCAGCGGCACCCTCTGCAACGGCGAGCTACAGCCGAACTGGGCAGATAAGATGAAGAAGTGCATGGATTGCCCCGTCATGAAGGTGATCATGCTGGAAGAGGGTGAGAACTTCGAACCCTGAACCTATAACTTTCTCTTTTCGATCATCGATCTACCCATTTCTATCAGCGGAACATACTCCTCCAGAGGGTAGGCCAGGTCATCTGGCAGCTTTTTGAACCAGGATACGTCGGAGATCTCGTGCTCTATCGGGTCCTGTACTGCGTTCCTGTTCGTCACACCGAAGAATACGCGTCCACCCTTGTACGGGACCGATAGATCTCCGTCCGTGATCAGATGTCTGCCCGTCTCCTCAAGGAACTCCCTTTCGGCGGATCCAATGGGAGTTTCACCCTCCTCCATTCCGCCTCCAGGCATCTCCCATCCCCCTCTTTTTCTGGACCTGACCATGATAAATGGTGCGGTCTGGATATCCTCAACGTCAAGGTAGGCGACCACGTAAGTCCACATCATCTCACTCCTCGTAGCCGAGGGGTACGATCGCCTGGGGGATAAGATGATCGGGTAGCCCGAGGACCTGGGTAACCTTCTCCGGATCGAAATCCCCTACCCAGCATGAGCCAATTCCAAGATCTGCTGCCTTGAGCAGTGCGTTCTGGACAGCTGCGGCCGTATCCTGGATGCAGTATAGCTTCTCCCCGCGTTCGCCGTAGGCCTTTATCCTGCCTATGTCGGCACAGAAGACCATCACGAATGGCGCCTCCCCCACGAACTGCTGTCCACCGCAGGCCTCCGCGAGCGCTTCGGTCTTGGAGCCCTTCCTGACCACCATTATGTTCCTGGCCTTGAGTCCCCCTGCGGAAGGTGCCATATTGGCGATCTCCAGGATCCTCTGAACGTCGGTCCCGGACGGGGGGAAATTGGTATAGGACCTCACCGAGTGCCTATTCCTGACAACATCGTCGAACTGCATTGTTACCACTCCAAACCTCTATGGATAATATTTCCACCCTTTATGACCGTGTCAACGTGGTTGACACCGAAGTTGTACACAACGTGGTCGAAGGAACCATCCTTGAGGATCAGGATGTCCGCGTCGTAACCCTCCCTGATCCTCCCTTTGAGATCACCCACGCCGATCGCCGCTGCGCTGTTGGCCGTTGTGGCGGCAAGGACCTGGTTCGGCGTCATCCTCAGCCTGTAACATGCAAGTGCCTGGATGAACTGGAGCGACTCCACCATGCAGTTGGGGTTGATATCAGTGGCCAGGGCCACTGGAAGTCCCATCTCCATCATATCTTTCGCCCTGGGGACGCGCTCCTCGAATATGGTCATGAGGGTCCCGGGTAGGAGGACGGGTATGGTGCCGTTCTCTCTCATCGCCTCCAGGTCATCATCGTTGGATACGAGAAGATGGTCCGCGGAAACTGCGCCAAGCTTGGCTCCCATCCTCGTACCTCCCAGGTTGGCGATCTCGTCCGAATGGATCTTCAGCTTCAACCCCTCCTTCTTCGCTGCTGTCAGGAACCTTCTCGACTGCTCCAGGTCGAATACGTTCCTCTCGCAGAATATGTCCACGTACTCCGCCAGGTTCGATCCCTTGATCTGGGGGAGCATGGAGATCATCAGGTCGAGGTAGCCTTCCGGGTCCTCCCTGTACTCGGGAGGGATGGCGTGTGGTCCCAGGAATGTAGCGACACGGTCCATCGGGTGATCCGAGGCCTTGATCGCCTGGAGGAGCCTGAACTCGGTGTCGATATCGAGGCCGTAACCCGATTTGATCTCGACCGTTGTGGTGCCGTATCTGATCATCTTGTCCATCCGTCGGTCCATCTGCTCTACCAGCTGTTCCACCGTGAGGGCCCTTGTATCCTTCATGGTCCTGAGTATGCCACCGCCCGCCTCCAATATGTCCAGGTATGAGGCGCCTCCCAGCTTCATTCCAAGTTCAAACTCCCTGGAGCCTCCGAAGACCAGATGTGTGTGAGGGTCCACGAATCCAGGTACGACGCACTTTCCATTGCAGTCGATACACTCCGCATCCTTCGACAGGTCTGCCCGGTCCCAGATCTCCTTGCCGGGCCCCACTCCGGTTATCTTTCCCTTGCTGACGGTCACCGCAGCATCCTCGATGATCAGGGGGTCGTTCATGGAGTTTCCAGGGACGGGACCCTCTCCCGGAAAGGTGATCAGCTTTCCGATATTGTGAAGGATCATGTCATCCACCATCATTTCCCCTCCTGGTTGTGCTTGTAAGTGGTGTATTTGTCCGCCCGTCCCCGTACCAGGTCGGCGGGGTATTTGCCCTCGTTCTTTTTCTGTTTCTTCCAGAAGGCCTCGGAGAGGTCGATCCCTGTGGCATTGGACATCTCGAGAAGGAAGTGCAGGACGTCCCCCAGCTCATCCTCGAGCGCATCCCTATTGGGTTCTCTGTCCCACAGATAGAGGTCCATCAGCTCGGAGGCTTCCACTGCAAGGGCCATGGAGAGGTCCTTTGGGTTGTGGAACTTCTCCCAGTCCCTCTCCCTGGCAAAACGGGCCGTCTCCTCCTTCAGCTTTGAGATATGTGTATCGTCGTCCATCTGCCGGATATCTCCCTCTTTGATGATAAAATAATCCCAATGGCCCTTCGATCGGGCATAATGGTCCTGTTAGGGTTTTCTATATTCAAAATCGATGATATTGCTATATATGGAAATGGGTATTTTTCTATACCTCTGCGATAATTATAAATATTCATACCAAATATTGTATCCCAGGGGCAATGAGCCGCTTATTTTCTTATATAGGAGGAATGAAAGATGGGAAGCGAACCGATAAAGAATGAGGATAACAAGGTCATGGCCATCCTTGGATGGCTTGGGATACTGGGTGCGATCATCCTGATCGTCACGAAAAAGAAGGACGAGGATAAGCAGATGGCGACGATCTTCTGGCAGTCGCTCATCTGGGGTATTGGCCTTTTCCTGGCCTTCATACCTGTTTTGGGATGGATCATCTATATTGTTTGTATGATAATGCTTCTCGTTGGATTCGTAATGGCGATCACCGGAAAAGTGTGGATATCACCACTCGTCGGTGGATTTGCCGTGAAGAAGGCCAATGGCGAATAATCGATATTTTCGAACGATGGGGGCAGGTTCGCATGAACCTGTCCCTTTTTTTATTTTTAATTACTGATGGATAATAGATTCTAATTTTCCATCAACGTACGAAAGTCTTTTTATCAATCCCGCCATAGCTTTCCTGAGTGGTAGATATGTCGGAGATCGATGATATATTCATAAGGAAGATACTGGACAGCCGTGGGAACCCGACCGTGGAGATCGACGTGTACGGGGAGGAGGGGTTCGGAAGGTTCGCGTCCCCATCAGGGGCCAGCACCGGGATGTACGAGGCACAGGCGATCCCCAAGGGAGGTATCGATAAAGCAATAGAGCTGTTCGAGGCGGAGGTCATCCCGCAGGTGGTGGGGATCAGCCTCTTCGATCAGGAGGACCTGGACCTGCTCCTTGGAGATCTGGACGGGACCGACAACTTCGAGAGGATCGGCGGGAACCTCGCCGTGGGGCTCTCCCTCGCCGTTGCAAAGGCGGCCGCAGATACGCTGGGAATTCCGTTGTACAGATACATCGGTGGAATGCTGCCAGAGACGCTCCCCTATCCAATGGGCAATGTAATTGGCGGGGGCCAACACGCCATTGGTGGAACTGATATCCAGGAGTTCCTTGTGATCTCCCAGGGGGAGACGTTCCAGGAGTCCGTTTTCGCGGGAGCACGAACCCATAAGAGGGTGTCAGAGATACTGAAGAAGAGGTATCCAAAGGCGGCGTTGGGGAAAGGGGACGAGGGGGCCTGGGTGGCGCCGATCACGAATGACGAGGCGATGGAGATAGTGAAACAGGCATGCGATGAGATAGGCGACGAGGTGGGTTTCGACATCCAGCCGGGCCTGGACTTCGCGGCCTCCTCCTTCTACAAGGACGGCAAGTATGTCTACAAGGACAGAACGCTGGACCTGGACGGTCAGATCGCCTACGTGGGTGAGCTTGTCGATAAGTACGATCTGTTCTCGGTTGAGGACCCCCTCTACGAGGAGGATTTCGAGGGTTACGTCACGCTGACAGATGAGGTCGGGGAGAAGTGTCTGGTGATAGGGGACGACCTGTTCGTGACCAACGAGGAGAGGCTGGAGAAAGGGGTAGAGATGGGCGCCTGCAACGCCATCCTTATCAAGCCCAATCAGATCGGGACGCTGACGGGAACGATGAACGCCGTAAGGATGGCGAAGGAGGAGGGATACCACACCGTCATCTCACACAGGAGCGGGGAGACGACGGATACGGCCATCTCACATCTGGGAGTCGCCTTCGGTTCCATCGCCATCAAGACCGGAGCGGTATCCGGGGAGAGGATCGCCAAGCTCAACGAGCTGATAAGGATCGAGGAAGAGGTCTAATGGGTCTGGACATCGCCACACACTCCTGTTAACAGGTGGAATTAGGCGATGGTTGATCGTTCAACAGCCCATAACAATGGCAGTATCATTTAAGGGGGAAGGCCAATGAAAGAAGAGGAAAAAACGGAAGATAAGGAACATTCTGAAAAGCAGAAAGAGAAGGATGAGGAATCTTCTGAGGAAGAGAAAAAGGAGCAGGAGGCAAAGGAAAGTGATGAAGAGGAGGCCGAGGAAAATAAAGAGTTCAGGACCACAGAGGATGAGCAGACCTCCAGATGGATGCTCTATGCCAACCTCACGTGGATCGGGGCA
>JAGLEG010000552.1 GCA_023145185.1 Thermoplasmata archaeon | reverse complement strand
TTTCAATGAAATGAACATCATCCATTCCTCAACACCTCCGAAGGAGACGACAGCCGAATAAGCAGGAGGGGCGGAACCATACCCAATATGCCGGATATTGTTCCGATCCCGATGACATACAATATGATGATCGGGTCCAACGCCATCGGGAAACCGATGCCGTTGCCCCAGAATGCGAACTCGACCTGATCGAGAAGGGGCACACAGGCGGCTCCAAGTATCGTCCCTGCGGCCACGCCGCCATACACAAGTATGAACATGCTCCCCAGGACCATCATGTAGACCTGATGGCCTTTCAGGCCTACCGCTCTGAGCGTGGCCAGCTCCACCTTTCGTTCCACAACGGTTATGGCAGCGGTATTGGCCACGACCAATATCATGAGGATCAGGCACATCACCGATATGAGATAGGTCCAATCCTGCATGACATCGCGAAGGCTGTTAAGGGTCTTCTCCTCGGCCGTGGGCTCCCCGATGTCGTTCCTGCCCTCGAAGTATCGATCCAGCCCCTCATCCATCGATGAGAATATCACAAACAGGAACGCAAGTGCCGCAACACCTCCCATGGAAAGTATGGAGCGTGACCGCTTCCTCCACGCATCCTTCAGGACGTACTGTAAGGGGCCCATCCTCACCTTCGTTGACCGCCCCCCCGTCCTCTTCCTTACTCCCTTCAGGTCAGGGGCCTTATCCTTTCTCATCAACACACACCATTCAGATCTCGTTGATCACGACATCGGTGGAGGATACCTCTATTCCCCCCACCTTTATACCAAGGGGGCGCATGCCCTCGTCAAATGACGTCCCCCTCATCTTCTCTATCACCAGCGCCCTGACCCTGGACCCCCTGACGACCCTGTTCACGAGCCTTATAACGCCCCTGCCGAGATAGGACTCCAGGGGAAATTGAGCATCTCCCTCCTCTGATATTAGGATGGAGGTGATCCGTGGCATCTCCTCCTCGTTGTGTTCGGACAGGGTCTTCATTATCGATAGGATCCTCCTCCTTGAGGAGACCGGGTCCAACTCCATCGCCTTGATCGATGTCGTTGAATCGAAAACCACCCGGGACGGCTGAAGCTTCTTCAATTGAAGGGTGAGCTCTTCGTCCAGGAATGACAGCGGGGTTACCTCTCCGCCTCCCTCCATTCGCTCCGGGGAGAGGTCCATGATCTTTATCCTGGGATCGAATATATCCAGACTGGTCATATTCTCCTTGATCTCGTAGAACGGCTCATCCAGGGTGATGTAAAGGGCGTTCTCCCCCCTCTCCACACCGGATCTGAGAAACTGCCAGCCAAGGATGCTCTTTCCGCTTCCGGGCCCTCCGATCAACGTGTATGGCCGCCCTTCCAGCAGGCCACCCCTGAGCATCATGTCAAGCCCATCAATACCGGTGGATACTCTCTCTTTTCCCATCTCATCCCTCCGTTTCCCTATCTCTACGAGTGGAACCACGTGGAAGGGTTAAATCCTTTCGGTTTGTTCTGTTATCTTCACGATCCATATCGAGCCTGCAGGCATCAATGGGGAGAGGTCTTTCTGTAATTCTGGACATGGACCTTCTCCCATTCGATAGGTCCAGGATGAGAAGGTTAATTATTCGAGCGGTGTTATCGCCGACCATGAGCTCAGCGCGCGTCACTGGGCGACGTCTCATCCTGGCCCTGAGGTCCACGCCTGCCATGGCGCTGTTCACGATGATGCTGTTTGGCACGGCGTTCTATGCCCTGGTCGTTGCTCTTGAAGACGTGCCTCCGGTCCTCCTTGCCACGACCAGATCCTCCCTTGCATCCGTTTTCCTGGTGGGCCTGCTGTTGGTATTCTGGGAGAGGACAACGGGGACCCCAAGGGGAGATCTGACCGTTAAGAGATTGGCCACTGCGGATATGAAAGGGAAGGGGCCGATATGGCTGATATTGGGATTCGCCCTGTTCTCCACCCTCATTCCCAACGTGATGCAGAACGTGGGGATGACCATGATGGACCCCAGCTCCACCTCCTCCCTCTCATCCCTGATCCAGGGAATAGGGCCGGTTCTCACCATATTCCTGGCCGCCTTTATCCTCAGGGAGCACCTGGACAGGTGGAAGGTCCTTGGATTGACCATCACACTGCCGGCCACACTGATATTGACCACCTACGGGCCCTCGGGATTCCAACTCGCATCCGATACCACCTTGGGAGGTCTGCTGAACCTTGGAACTGCCGCCTCCTACTCCATCTCGGCGATATTTCTCAAGTCCGCCCTGAACAGGGGCGGCAATCCGATCCTGCTCGTTACGGTGAACATGATCATCGGATCCATTCTGATCATCCCGATACAGATCATGCTGATGGTGATCGGGTGGGAATCCCCGGCAGACCTGCTCAACATCTCATTCTCATCCTTCCTGGCTATCATCTACCTCTCCATCTCCATAGCGGCCATTGCCAGCTTCATCTGGTATCTGGTCCTGCAGAGGGAGAAGGTCTCCAAGGCGATCTTCTACATCTTCCTGCTGCCCGCCTTCCCGGTCTTGCTGGGTTATCTCCTTCTGGGCGAACGGTTGGACATCGTCCAGATCGCAGCGGGGTTATCCGTCCTGCTGGGCGTGTTCGTCTCACAGAGGAAGGGGTAACATTATTACCCAATATCTCATGAGGATATCAAGGGATCCACATGGTGAAACACTATCTATCGATACCTGTTATACTCTTGCTGTTGGCCGTTTCAGCTTTTCAACCCGTAGGTTCTGGCACGAGGGTTCCGGACCCGATCTTCGATGATTCCAACGGGGTAGATGTGCCCACCTGGTCCATCGGCGACTACTGGAACTACACCACCGAGTTCACTTACACCATGGTCCTTGAGATAGCTTTTACCGGGTGGATGAACATGTCCGTCGTCGCGGTCTACCAGGAGAGCTGGAACTCGATGGACCCGGTCTATGTCATGAACATCACCGGAGAGGTTGATGGGGCCTACTCCATTCCATTTGTGGGGGACGAGGAGATATATATCGATATCACCGGGTACCTCTGGACCAGGATGCAGGACCTTTCACACTACAGGATGGTGACCAATGCGTCAATATCTGGCACCTCCTCACTACTTGACGATTATTATGGGGACTATCCCATAGGCTACGAGTATTATCCTCCTCTTGAGGAGTACGACTTCCCCCTTGTTCCCGGCGATCAGTGGAGCGTGGACACCATAATGGGAATACCGTTCTCCGGCTCTTCGGGGAGCCCTGTACGGCTGGTTCAGAACCTCTCCTGTGGAGACCCGGTGGACATCTCGGTGGATGCTGGGAATTTCAGGGCGTTTCCCGTGGATATCGAGGGGAAGACATCGTACTGGTACAACGGCACGGCGGCGAACTCGGTCAAGAGGCTCTTCAGCCTCTCCCTGGAGGATATGGATCTCGACATTCCCCTGGAGTTGAGGGAATACCGGCACACTTCCCAGGAGACGACCATCAGGATATGGGTATCATCCCCTCAGCACGTTGAGGCCGGAGGGACGTTCACCCTCTCGGGAGAGCTCGGAGCGTCGAGCTCGATAGTACGACTCTTCTTTCCCGGAGGAACCGATGCGGGCACGAAGGTGATCGTATTCCCAACGAAGACATTCCAGTTTCAGCTGGATGCGCCCTGGTCGAGGGACGACACGCCCACGAACAACGACTACGCATCGCTGGGGATACTTGCTGTGTCGGTGGGCGGCTCCACGGGTTACGATGTCTGTACCGTAACCACCAAAGCGCGGGACCTCGCCGTGTACAACCATTCCATATCGGTCACAAATGGGGGGGACGGGACCATCGACGACCCGTTCACGGCCAATATCACGATCTACAATCCGTTCCATTTCTCCGTGGAGGGATTCACTGTGAATCTGACGGTCCAGGAGGGCGGGATCAACCTCTTCACCAAGGGCGATATAAACCTTGAGGGGCACGAGAACATCTCATTTGATGTCGATCTCCTGATGGGGACCCCGGGAACATACACGATCGTCCTGGAGGTGGACCCGGAGGATTCCATCGCGGAGTTCAACGAGACGAACAATATCGTTAATGCCACATTCGAGGTGCTGGACCGCCCTTTGCTCAGCTTCCAGACCTCGCCGGGCCCAGGTAATTACTCGATTGAGGAGGGCAACTGGACCGTCATTACCGCGGCAGCTTTCAGGGGGGATGAGGAGCTCCTGGAGGGGACGTGGCATCTGGATGGTCAGCAGGTGGCTGCATCCGACCGGTTCAACTTCACCACATCCTACACGGGAAACCGATCCAGCAGGGAATACCCTTACGTCCTGTTTTACGAGCTTCCCGAAAACACCACGTTCGAGGGAGAGAGTGACCTGCTCCAGTGGAATATCTCGGTGCTGGATATAAACAGGCCGCCCATTCTACAGGGTGCATCTCCCACGGGAGATAACGTCTACATATACGAGGGGGACAACATCACCTTCTCCCTCAACGTATCAGACCCTGATGATGATCTGCTGATCTTCAGCTGGTCCATGGATGGAGAGCCCCTTGATCGGTTAGAAAGCGACCTCATACTGCGGTCGTCCTTCACGGGAAACCTGTCATCAACGAGCTCCCCCTACGACGTCAGGGCGACAGCATCCGACCAGTACTGCAATGTCAGCATAAATTGGACCCTCCATATTATCGACAGAGACAGGCCGTTCACCTATCTCCTTGATCCCCATCCGGGTGATTACACTATCGGGTTCGATCAGGTACTGAACATCTCCTATACAGCCAACGATCCGGACGGGGACCCGATCAGCTCAAGGTGGGACCTGCTGGGATTCAATTTGACCTCCATGGACCACCTGTTGATCTCCCCTTCCGATCTCAACCTATCTGGAAATGAGACCTTCCAGGTCCTCCTTGTGCTTCACACTGGTCAGCAGATGGAGTCCTTCACGTGGAACATCACCATCGAGGAGAAGGTCACGGAAGAGCCGATACCCGGCCCCAAAGGCGTTTTCATCACATCCCCACACGATGGGGAGACCTTCTACTCGGACGAGAATATTACCCTGGCCGCGACGGAGGCCGACGAGAGGGAGGTGACGTTCGTCTGGTACCTGGACGGGGTAGAGATACAGGGAGAGGGCCCGACCCTCCACAACCTTCCCCCGGGCAATTACACTATTGACCTCTGGGCATCGGTCCCGAATACCGAGGGGATAACCCTTCAGGTGAACTTCACCGTGATACAGAGGGAGAGCCCCCAGCCGGCCGGGGAGGATGGTGTCGATAAGGAGGACGATCTCACATGTTGGCTAATCATCGCCATCGTGATCGTCGTGATCGCCGTTTCGGCGATGACACTGTTCCTTTTAACCCGCAGACGGCCTGAAGAGTGGGATGACGAGGAGTGAAACGAAAGGTTTATTATCAGTTCCACTTACACAGGAACGGTGGCTAAAATGGTCGTGAAAGTTGCAATAAACGGGTATGGAACCATTGGAAAAAGGGTTGC
>JAGLEG010000551.1 GCA_023145185.1 Thermoplasmata archaeon | reverse complement strand
TCCAGGTCGTTGACCAGCTGTTTGGATGACGCGGGGTTCCCCGGATAATCGCTCCAGGCCAGTGTGAGTCTGAGCTCATTTCCCGAGTTCACCCTGAGGCCGCGGGTGACGTTCTCCCCCGTGGTGATCCCGCCGCGCTCTTCGAGGAAGGCCACGCTCTTTCCTGTGGGGTCGACCGACCCCTTGAGATTGATCCTGCCCCACCCCTGATCCATGTCGGGCCTTCTGTTGACCTCCTGGGTGGTGGGGTTTGTGCCGTACTGGCCCGGGCTCATATCCACCGCTCCGTTGATGAGAGTTGCTTTCACAAGAGAGCCCAGCGCGTCGTCTATATCGTGGGTCCTGTTGTAATATTCCCTGACGAGGGCTGCAGTTCCCGCGGTAATCGGACAGGACATGGAGGTTCCCCCCATGTAGAGGTAGTTGTTGTTCGAGTAGGTGCCCCACCCGTTCGTTGACGAGGCGGTAGACCTGGTGGAGAGGATGTTGGTTCCAGGCGCGACAATATCGGGTTTCATCCTTCCGTCGTCCGTGGGGCCCCTTGATGAGAAGGCGGCGAGGCCGTCCTCGTCGTCCGAGACCGTATCCCCGGAGATAGGGGCCTGCGGAAAATCAGAGGGCCAGAGGGAGCCCCAATTCCATTGAAGGCCGCCGGAGGACCTCAGGTTCTCGGAGGCTCCAACCGTGAGGATGCTCTTTGCAGTTGCAGGGGGTGAAATGGAATCGTCGTCGACCTTACCGTCCGTGGGAGAGGAATCCGTTCCCGAGTTCCCTGCAGAGAAGAGGATCAGGAGCTCGGGGTAGTAGAACATGGACCAGTCCGCGTCCCTGGAGCTAGTTGTGTATACGCCGTAGGATCCGGCCGATCCCCAGCTGTTGGTGTGCACCCTGGCTCCGTTATTGTAAGCTTGAGTGAAAAGCAGGCTGAGGTTTCCGGGTGTGGAGAGGCCTCCCGAGTCGGTCCCTATTCCCTGGAATACTATGGATGCGTTGGGGGCCATGCCCTGAATGGAGCCGCTGGAAGAGGAGCCGTCTCCCGCAACGGATCCGGTCACGTGCGTTCCGTGGCCTATTCCATCGTCGGCCGAGGACCCGGCCCAGTTGAATATAGTCAATCTGTTGTCCATGTCCAGATGGACGTCGCCGTCCACATTGTGGTCGTCAACACCAGTGTCTATTCCGGAATCACAAACGGCAACGGTCTGTCCGGTTCCGTCATATCCAAGTGTAGCTCGGATGGTGTCGACGTCCATGATGCCGTCTGCGACGTTGTTGTCAAGGATCAGTGTCGGCCTCAACTCAATCCATTTCACCTCTTCAATGGATATCAAGTTTTGAAAAGATATGATGGGCAGACCTATCTCATATCTGGTCATGGATGCCTGTTCAATCCAGGTGCCCAGCGGCATCAGCTCCATGATCACATCTTGATCATAGGAGAACGTATCAACGATAATGGACCCATCTTCTTCACGTCCGAGAAGATCACCATCGACGATATCGAGTAGGGATGGGTGAAATTTCAGGCCGGGGTGGTAGGGGGCCGTTCCAATAACTCCGTTAAGTATCCGGATGTCACTGATATCCGTGTCACGAAGGTCTATCACCATCGCGTGATCGGGGAAGTACTCAAGGGGCACGGCTCCGGCGCTCCTGATATCCTCCAGGAAGGAAGGATGGATAACGTCATTGAACTGGACCATATGATATCTGGTCCCGTCGCTTCCGAGATCATCGTATGGAAGGGGGCCCATATTTTCAATGGTGAGGTCCCCCCAGAGGGTCCTCAGGTAAGTGGGGTCGGTGGAGAAGCTGATCTGGTCCTGACCATCTTCAGTGGATATTGCGACCCCAGCTACAGGCAGCAGAAGGACCATTGCCAGCAGGATCATCATCGCCCTCTTGATCGAATTTGAACTCTCCGGTCGTATCATTCGGTTTAACTCCTGCTTGCTCTTCCGATGATAGTGTATACTTTTTCCTATTTTACATATTTGCCTATTATGTTACACTTTGGTGATCGGTTATAGATAATATTAAGATTTTAAGTAATGAGATCGATCACTTAATGATCATTCACACCACAGAAAGCATTGAATGGGTCATATAGGGTTCTGGAAAATTGGAAGAGTGTACGGGTCATGATCATGAGACACAGGGATAATCCGATAAATAGTTGCGAAAAAGATCACGTTGTCCACAAACAGATCATAATTTCAAGAAGATTATAGCAATCACTGGATATGTCCGAAATAATTTAATTTTAATACAAGCCCATAATATCAAATATCATGAGATCACTTGAAACATCCCACTGATCTAAGAAAATATGGGGTGATGATGTGATGATGAAAAGAGGTCTATTGAGTTGTGAAAGGGCAAACTGGGTTAATGCCATATTCCTAACGTTCCTGCTTGTATCTTCTCTCCTGATATTGGCGGAGAACGTATATGCAGGACATACAAGTATAAACATTACCGCTGACGCACACGTTGAAGAAGCCGCCCCTAATTCAAAGGGTGATGGTGATACAATGATGGTAGGTGCCTGGTTCAATGGTGGCTATGCAGGTCAGGATTGGTATGGATACTTGAGTTTTCCAATGAATACCGTTCCAGATAAATCCAATGTCCTGTCTGCGAACATGAATGTCCTGTGCTACAGGGCTGATACGGAGATACAGAATGTAGGGGCATACATGGCAACCGGTACATGGAGCGAGACGACTATCACGTGGAATACCCAACCCACATTCTCATCCATTCTACTTGATTATGATACCCCTGAAAGTATGACCTGGCTGTCCTGGAATATAACGTCGGCAGTGAACAGTTGGTCCAATGGAACCGCGACGAACAATGGAATAGTGTTGAAACACCTGGTCAAGGGAAATACAACCGGGGATCAATATATATATCTCTTCTACTGCAGTGAGACTGGGAATTCAAGCAGAAGACCCTATGTCGATATTGTTTACAATGAAGCTG
>JAGLEG010000550.1 GCA_023145185.1 Thermoplasmata archaeon | reverse complement strand
AGATTGCCCTCGATGGTCTCAAGATCTTCAATGATTGCATCCAGTTTCTCAAGATCATCAAGGGCCTCCTCGATCCCTGTCAGATCAGGTGCATCGGTACCCTGACCAAGGGTGGAATTTATCTCCTCCAGATAGACTCTCAACAGATCGAACCTCATATCAATATATTCCTGAATGGAATCCATATCAGAGGAGAGGTTCTCCTCGAGAGATAGAATATTCATCATCAGGCTTCCATTCTCATGTTCAAGGTTCCATTCGAGGTCATCCATCCCTCCGAGAACTTCGGCAAGGGTTGTTCTCATGGAACTGTTCATAGACGATATCTTCATCAGAACATTGGTCTCAACAGAATCCATCCGATCCAGAAGATCGGCCTCAAGAACGGAGAATCTGGAAAGGATCTGGTCGAGCTTTCCTTCAATTGAATTCAAGGGATTGAGTGGTTCAGCATCCTCTGCATCGAGGATCCCGTCATTATCATCATCGTCGTCACCATTGTTCCCTATCCCGTCCCAATCCGTATCAAGCCATTCCGCAGGATCATACGGAAACACATCCAGAAGATCGTCCACACCGTCGCCATCGAGGTCCGGATCCACATTATCACCTAGACCATCTCCATCTGTATCCATATATTCGTTTGGATTATGGGGAAATACATCCTCTGAATCTATGACACCATCATTGTCAGCATCAAGAACGAAGATATAGATCTCAGCCCCGCCAATTTCACGGCCATCTTGCCAGGCGATCACACTCCCAGATATGACCGGATATTGTTGCCAATATGTACTGTAAGTTACCCTGGATTCAGTTTTTGTGGAGAGGTCGAACATATATACGTCATGCATGTAGCTATGGCGTGAATCCTGCCACACGATCTTATCATTATGGATAGAAGCAAACTCCTGGCTGGAAATGTTATCGGTGATCTGAATCGTATCGAACCAGGAAATATCGTATAGGTAAATGTCATAATTACCGTTCTGTTTACTGGTATAAACCACCTTGTCTTTGTAAATGGAGGGGTCATCTTGATATGGTGAGCCAACAGCAAATGGATATTCCCTCTCCTCTTCAATGTCATACCCGTAAACGTCGGCATTTCCATGTCTGGTGTCGGTCCACACGACATATTCACCCGAAATGTCCGGATGATGTCCCCCCTCAGTTGTGAGCTGAACCTCCTGTTCGGTTCTTATGTCATACATCTGAACGTTCCGAATTCCATCCCGACTATCATAATATACGATCCTGTCACCGAATATCGCTGGATTGAATTGATGGGACGTATGGGTTGTGACCCGTGTCTCGGTCCAGGTGGTGATATTGAACATGTAAATGTCATAATTTCCATTCCGGTAATCAGTATAAACGATCCGATCCTCCCAGATATCAGGACTGGATTGGTTTTCCGGATCGCTGGTTACCCGAGTTTCAACTCCGGTAGTGAGATCATACATGTAAATGTCCCCGTTTCCATTTCGGCCATCTCTCCACACGATCTTTTCTTCATAGATCGCACAACGTTCCTGAGCATCTGGATCGAATGTGATCTGTTTCTCAGAACCAAGGTATTCAGCATCTGATCCGTTCTGTAACGGTATCAGGACCAGTAGAAATAAGATAACAAGCGACAACGTTGTGAGCTTCCTTTTCATGGTAACAACCCCTATTTGAACATGACTTCGAACGGTAACACGATATTTATCATTTATTGGAAATATTATACACTTATCATTCATTCATGAATAAATGTAAAAATAAAGAATATCGAGAATCTCTCGTGGTTTTGATCATAAGGATATATTTATCTGATCTTATGATCCCGTTTAATGATAGGTCACTCCTCGTAATATTTTTCTTCCCTCTTTTTCGAAGAGGTCGTCTTCCTGGCCATGAACACGAGAAGTATGAGAGAATACAACGATAGAAGGACGATCATTACAATAAAGTAGGTCTTTGGATCGGCCTCATCTGAATCCGTGTCGGCACCCTGGACATCGAGATTGCCCTCGATGGTCTCAAGATCTTCAATAATTGTATCCAGTTTCTCAAGATCATCAAGGGCCCCCTCGATCCCGGTCAAGTTGATGGGATCATCGGTCTTCTGGCTCAACGTCTCATTTATCTCGTCGATATATGATCTCAGAAGTTCGAAACTCAGGCCCAGATATTCCTCCATATGGTCGAGGTCCGAAGTGAGGTTCTCCTCGAGGGCCTGGATATGTTTGCTCAGGCTGCCGTTCTCATGTTCCAGGTTCCGATCGATATCATCCATTCTTCCAAGTATCTGGACCAGGCTCTCTGCGAGATCCGATCTCATCGTATCGTTCATCGAGGAGATCCTGGAGATGATATTTGTTTCAACAGAATCTATCCTGCCGATCAAGGTGCTCTCAAGTAAAGTGAGCCTGGAGAGTATTCGATCCATCTTCTCATCCATGGAATTCAATGGATTGAGAGGTTCTTCATCGTCGATATCGGGGATCCCATCATTGTCATCGTCATCATCAGCATTGTTCCCGATGCCATCCAGATCCGTATCAAGCCACTCGGTGGCGTTCAACGGGAACATGTCCCGCAGGTCATCGATGCCATCCCCATCCATATCCGGGTCCAGGTTGTCGCCCATGCCATCTCCGTCAGTATCGATATATTCATTTGGATTGTTCGGGAATGTATCGTCGATGTTCCCGACGCCATCATCATCATCGTCATCATCATCATGATCATAGCCACTGACTACATCATCATCACCATCATCATTTCCATCGTCGTCATCGTCATCACCACTATCATCATCATTATCGTCATCATCATCACCATCATCATCACCACCACCATCATCATCACTATCATCATCATCGCAATCATCATCATCACCACAATCATCATCACCACCATCA
>JAGLEG010000055.1 GCA_023145185.1 Thermoplasmata archaeon | reverse complement strand
CGAGTTCTAAATCTCTTTTGGTTTGGACCGTCCCAGCTTCATTCTTTGATCCCAAGCTCCTTCATCCTTCCCGGAAGATATGAGGAGAACCCCTCTTTGAGCCCCATCGGCTCGTATCCCAACTCCCTTTTAGCCTTTTCATTGGAAGCGATATACGTCGTCCCCGCCGTGGCCCGGAGGGTTTCAGATCGGTAGAATTCAGGTATGGGCAGGAACCTCTCAAGGACCGATGTGAGAACGGCCATCGCCTTGATAAGTCCGGGGGACAGGGTGAACCTTGGAGGCTTTTTGCCGGTGATCCCCTCTGTGATCCCCATCGCCTCGACAACGCTGTGCCTGGGCCCTGTCAGGAAGTAGCTCTCCCCCGGTTTCCCTTCCTCCATGGCTAGGATGTGACCTTTGACGATATCGTCAACGTGGGACCAGCAGAACTCCGCCCCCCCTGGTAGGGCTGGAAGCTTACCCACCATGTAGCTGTCAAACATCCGCCCCATGGAACTGGAATCGCCCGGCCCGTACACCACACCCGGCTGAACGATGACAAGCGGGATCCCCCTGTTCTGGATCATGGGCATGGCGATCTGGTAGTGCGCCTTCCACTTGGTCTTATCGTACTGTGAGATGTGTTTCCCCTTGAAACGGTGATCCTCATCCACCAGCTCCCCTTTTGTATCGGAGTTTACCGCAACCGTGCTTGTGTAAACCCCTTTGGGAATGTTCAGCTCGTCCATCAGCTCCAGCACGTTCATTGTCCCCTGAACGTTGACCGCCTCCGCAGCCGATGGGTTCGTATCGCCGATATTGTACCTTCCAGCAACGTGGAAGACCCCATCGGCCCCCTTCATCCCTTTCTCCATGGATCCTTTGTCGGTGATGTTCCCTTCGATAAGCTCCACGCCAAGATCTTCCATGTCGTGGGCCTTTTCGACGTCCCTGACCAGGGCTGTGACCTCGTGGCCGTCCTCGATAAGTTTCCTGGCAAGATGTCCGCCTATGAACCCCGTTGCCCCGGTTATGAAATATCTCAAGAACGTCACTCCGGTGGATGGGATGGATAGATCGCTTATTAACCCCTATCCCGACATTGTCCGGTACTACCCTTTCAATGGATCATTTCCTGTAGGCGACGTAGAGGTCCGCCTCGAGCATGACGCCGTCCTCGAAGTAGTGGTGTGCGAAGTAGATGTTGCCGTCATCGTCAAGCGTGGGCTCCCCTGCGAACTGGGACAGCATCAAGATCGGCTCCTGCCAGGTGGCGTCCACCTTCTCCGACATGAAGATCGCAGGCGACCCCATGTATGTCCTTGTGAACCACATCTCCATTCCATCCTTGGAGATGTACGGAAATCCATCCATACCTGCGGTATTGACCTCTTCGATGTTCACCGGGTCGCTCCAGGAATCCCCGTCCCTCGTCGTGGTCCAGATATCATAATCACCGCTCCCGCCATCTCTGCCCGAATGGAAGTACATCATGCCCCCGTCAAGGTGCATCTCTCCCGCCTCATATTCCTTGAGCTGGTCTCCCGAGAACCTCCAGTTCTCCCACCCTTCCGCTGAAGGATCAGCAAGGAACAGGTTCACGCCCGTGTACCCTTCCCTGGCCGATGCGAACCAGATCTCGTCATCGTCGACGTAGGCGGCCCCGTCCAGGGCAAGTTTACCTGGGTCCTGAAGCCAGACTCTCTCCGGCTCCGTCCACCCGCTGCCGTTCTTTCTTGCCATGTATAAGCCGGTCACCTCATCGCTTACCTGCTCTTCCGGACGTACGTTCACGTCGGGTGTGAAGAAGAAGTAGAAGGTCTGGCCGTCAGGGAGGATGAAGGGAGAATCCTCCCCACCCGCCGTGTTTATGAAAGCATCCATGGGTACCGGGTCCTCGTAGAGGTCGGAATGGAGGATAGGGGGATACAGGTCGGTATCAGGTGTGATCTTCACCGCATCCGAGGGGATCATCGTCCTGCGGTCGATATCAGGGTGGGACAACTCCTCCTTGCCTTCATCCCCCTCGAAGCATCCGCACAGCAGCAAAGGCATTATCAACAGTAGAACAAACAGGGCGTTCCGCATATACATCATCCCGGATTGAGATGGTGACGATATGTAAAAATACCTTTTGGAGAGGATATCAGACGTCCCTTTCCTTCTCAACTTCGAGGATCGGCGCACTCTGCATGACGTGGCCGTCTTTCTTGCGTACCAGGATCGCGATCTTGCTCTTACCCTCAAGTACCTCACCATCAGGGACCGGCGCGAACCGGATCAGAGATGCGAACTTAACCACATCGAGGTCCGGCTCCTCTATGACCTTCCATATCGCCTTGCGCTTCCCCTGCGGAGACATCTTCACAAGGTTGAAATCGTACTCGACCATCTCTATGGTCTTGTCCATGAAACGCTCGTTCCTGAGCTTCTTCTTGATGATGCTCATGATCATGCCTTCGATCTTGAACTTCTTCTGGATCAGTCCGAAAAGGCACCACTCCGCCCCGTTCTCATCGTAGAAATAGCAGTTATCGTCCGGCCTCCTCTCTATCCTGCACCGCCCCTTCTCCGTCCTGAGGATGTAAGTTGCCCCCGTCTTGACCTCCTCTATTTTCTTTCCAGAGAAGATCGATAGTATCGATCCCATCGTTTGGCAATAGGTTGCCTGGATAATAAACCTGATGAGGCCTGACATGTGGGGGGCCATTTTAATATCACATCAGGTATCATTTCCATCCATGGGAATCCTCGATATCTTCAAGAAGAGCTTCAAGCCGAGAACCGACAGGGACCCTTTGCCCGGGAGCGAGTACCCCACGAAGGTGATAGTACTCAAGGGGAAGGATTTCGACAAGGCCGCCAGCAAGTATCCGTTTCTCCTGCTGGAGTTCCACGCGGACTGGTGTGCGCCCTGCCAGCACATGAAACCCAAGATCAAGTGGCTTGGGAAGGAGCTCACCGGCAAGGTCGTCGTGGGCACGGTGGACGTTGAGAGGCAGAAGGAGCTTGCGAGCAGGTTCAGGGTGAGGAGCATCCCGAAGATGATACTGCTCCACTACGGGGAACACGTTGAGAGCTGGATGGGTTTCAAGGACATCACCAGGCTGTCCAAGGACCTGTTAAAATGTCATCAAGAGTACGAACAGGCGATCTCCGGACATGATGAGGCCGAATGAGAATGCCCTATTCGATCAGGTGAAGAGCTCGTCGCTGACCCGATCTATGATCTCCTCGAGCCGTTGGGAACAGGAGCCGCCTCCCCCGAGACGGCCGTCGATAAAGGCCCATTCGCCGTTCACCATCGTCCCCCTTACAAGGGCGCCGGTAGCGGAGTACACAAGAGCGGACTCCAGTTTCTCCTTTCCAAGGGGCATGATGGTCGGATCGATCCTCATCAGAACCACATCGGCGTTGCTCCCCTTCTCAAGCGTCCCCCCGTTTAACCCCAGGATCTCATTTCCCCCCTTCACAGCGCAGGTAAGGGCGTCCCGGGCCGTTCCCGCCGTGGGGTCCCAGTACTGCATCTTCTGGATAAGGGCCATGGACCTCATCTCGCGGAACATGTCCAGCGAGTTGTTGGACGCGGCACCGTCCGTTCCAAGGCCTATGGTCATCCCCTTCTCCTTGAGGTCCCGATATGGAAAGAAACCCCCGGTCCCCAGTTTCTGGTTCGACGTGGGGCAGTGCACGGCACTGGCCCCCTTCTCGACCATCCTGTTGAACTCCCACGAGGATGCCCAACCCAGATGTGCTATCGCCGTTCTATCATGCAGCGCCCCGCAGTGGTCCAGTTCCTCCACTGCCAATCTTCCCGTTCTGTTCCTGTTATCGAAGATCTCCTTTCTGGTCTCCGCACCGTGTGCGTGGAGGATCACGTTCTTCTCGATGGAGAGGTCGGCAGCTTTACGGATGGTATCCTCGTCGTTGGTATAGATGGAGTGGAGGTTTACAATTGGAGTGATGAGATCGTCCCCGTCGAATTCGGATATGAACCTCTCCGCATCCGCAAGCCTGTCGGACGGGGGGCCGAAAATCGATATTATCGCGGGCCCGTTGGCCATCCTGATACCCACCCTCTTTGCCGCCTTCGCCGCCTCCCACGCCTCGTACATGTCCATGCACGACGTGGTCCCCGAGCAGATCATCTCCAGGAACGCCCACTCCGAAGCGAGTTCCGCCACCTCGCCTGTGAGCTTCCCCTCCATCTTCCACATCGAGCCGAGCCACTCCTCCAGAGGCGCATCGTCATTCAGACCCCTCAGCGCCACCATTGAAGAGTGGGTGTGGGAGTTTACCAGGCCGGGCATGAGGATACACCCTCGAGCGTCCACGACCTCATCGCCCCTCACCTTTTTGATCCCCTGGCCGATATCAGCGATCGTTCCCCCCTCCACCCTCAGGGAGCAGTTCTCCTGTACCCTGTGGTCCCTGTCCATTGTGAGCGCGAATCTTGCATTTTCAATAAACGTGGGTTCGGTCATGTTACCCTTGCCTCCTCTACGATGAACCTGGCGTTGTACTCCCCTTCCTGCTCCACCCTCCCGGAGACCTCAAGCGATCCCCTGTACAATGGGGCCCTGATCACCAGGGTCTCCGCCTCCCCCCCCTCGAATGCAGGGTGGGACCCCCACCTGTCGGAGATCGCAAGTAGTTTTTCAAGGAGCGGTCCATCCACCTCCTTTCCAAGGAGGTCAGGTGAAAACCCGGCGGAGGCGTATGAGAGCAGGATGTAGGAGAAGCCCTGCTCGATCAGCTCGGACATGTATCTCCGCCCATCCTTTCTCCAGAGTGGAGTGTAGGAGATCAATTCGTTATCATACGCTGCGCTGGTGAAACGCATCCTCTGGTAATCCGATAGGAACGCCCCGCTGCACACCGCATCAAGGTGGTATTTCGACCTCAGCACCCTGAGTATCCTGGAGAGCTCCCCCTCCTCATCGTCCGGATCCTTCGGAGAATCGAATATCTCCACGGGTATGCCTGTCAGCTCCTCAAACAGGTGTGAGATCTCCATTCCCGGGACCTGGTACAACCACGAATCCGGATTCTTGGACCTGATGGTAAGAAGTGCAACCACGTCGAACCCGGAGGTAAGCATCTTGTGAAGGGCGTAGCAGGAGTCCTTCCCACCGCTGAAGAGACACAGGACCCGCATATGGTTTCAAGTGGATTCCTGCTATATTGCCTTTGTCATCTATGCGAGCCTATCGGGGTTGAGGCCCAGGAGCTCGTCGATGAGGAAGAGGCCGTCCTTTCTGATCAGGACGTCGTCGAAGTAGATCTCGCCGCCGCCCCATTCCGGGGTCTGGATGAGGACGATATCCCAGTGTATCTTGGACTTGTTGCCGTTGGGTGCGTCGTCGTATGAGTTGCCAGGTGTGAAATGTATGGACCCGGCTATCTTCTCGTCGAACAAAGTATCCAGCATGGGCTTTGTAACGTATGGATTGACGCCGATCGCGAACTCCCCCACGTATCTGCCCCCCTCGTCGGTGTCGAGGATGCGGTTCATGGCCTCCGAGTTGTTGGAGGTGGCCTCGATTATCTTGCCGTCTTTGAACTTGAAGACTATGTCGGAGAACACCTTGCCCTCGTAGAGGGTCGTTGTATTGTAGGACAACACGCCGTTGATCGAATCCTTTACGGGTGCGGTGAACACCTCTCCGTCGGGGATGTTCAGCTCGCCGTCGCACTTGATCACGGGTATATCCTTAATGGAGAAGGTCAGGTCCGTTCCGGGTGCCACAAGGCGCACCTTGTCGGTCCTCTCCATCAGTTTCTTGAGGGGTTCCATGGCGACGGACATCTTCGTGTAGTCAAGCGTGCACGTCTTGAAGTAGAACTCCTCGAACGCCTCGGTGGACATCTGCGCCTGCTGGGACATGGATGGCGTGGGCCACCTTAGCACCACCCATCTTGTATCAGGTACCCTGCACCTGATGTGGACCGGCCCCCACCAATGCTCCTTGAAAAGGTCCATCTTGTCGGCAGGGACGTCCGAGGTCTCCGTCACGTTGTGTGACCCCCTCAGCCCGATGTAGGCATCCGCCTTCTTCATCTTGTTCATCTCCACGTCTCCGATGGCCTTCATCGTGGCCTCATCGCACCCCATGTAGAGCTTTCTCAGCACCTTGGCGAACTTCTGTGAGACGAGGGGGATCCCCCCAACCTCGTACACCTTGTCCACGAGGACCTCGATCATCTCGATGGGTATGTCGAAGGTCTCGATGTAAACGGTCTCCCCTTTCTGGAGCTTTATCGAATAGTTGATCAGAACATCTGCCAGTTTTCTCATCCTTGGATCGTACATGTTGATTCCTCGGGGAGATATAGGGGCCTGATAGAAAAACGGTTGGGTAAAAAAAAGGTTTCATGAATGTTAAGATGAATCAGTGTTGATCTCTTAAACATTCAAGCCGTAGACGAATCCAAGATTCGTCAGGCTGATGAGTTAATACGCTG
>JAGLEG010000549.1 GCA_023145185.1 Thermoplasmata archaeon | reverse complement strand
AGGTTTCCGAAAGGACGACGATCAATAGAAGGATGGCGAGGGTCAGATATGAGGTTTCCTCATTGTACTTCCCGGCCGGGTCCCTATCAGCAACATTTGGATCGGTCTCCCTGAGGTATTCAACGAGGTTCGTGTACCCGTCATCATCTGGATCAAGGGACGCATCCGCGGGATCGGAACTATCAAGTCCGTTCTCGTTCTCCCAGATATCGGACATCCCATCCTCATCCTGGTCATCTGCTGGGGGCCCCTCCAGGTCTGATGTGTTTGGATCCGAACCCATTAGATATTCCATAAGATTGGTGAGCCCATCCTCGTCCGGATCGAGCACTGCATCGGAAGTATCGGTGCTGTTCAACCCGTTCTCATCTTCCCATATATCAGGTATGCCGTCCCTGTCCCGATCATCCGTGGGGACCTCTCCCACGATGATAGTGAAGTTACCAGAAGCAGTGTTACCTGCTTCATCGAAAACAGTCAGGATGATCAAATATCTACCTGGTGTATCGATGATACCGACAAGAGAGCTCCGGTCCGTATCAAGCGGAGAACCCGTCCAGGAGAAACCCACCACCCCGGTATTATCACTCACACCTGGTTACACTTCGATCAGGCCTCCGGCAGTGACGTTGATATCTCCGATCTCCGCAATGACTGGAGCTATCCCGTCTATCACAAGAACATCGGGAAGCACATCGGCCAATATGTTGCCCGTCGGATCTATCACTCTGTAAGAGAGGTGAGCCGTCCCGGTGAAATAATCCGGGACATCAATGGCGGCAGTATAGACGCCATCTTCATGTGTCATCGATATCCAAACAGGATCGGATGGGCCGAAACTGGATATCAGAATAACCTCGGATATATCCCGGTTGTCGGTGACGTTCAACGATACGGTGATCGCACCGGGTGTTGTCACGGACTCCGGGACAATGCTGTCCAATAGCTCCGGGATATCGTCGTCCAGGATGGAAACGGAGATCTCATCCGTGGTGATGGAATTACCCGATGAATCCACGATGGTGATCGTGTACATAAGTAGTGTGAAACCTTCGGATGGAAGAGATATCGATCCGGTGAACCTCGATCCCGGAGAGAGGGTGATCACTGATTCCCCTCCAGCTACGAACCAGTAGCTCACGTTGATGTGATCAATACCGACGTTGTCGGATGCTGAGACCACAAATTCGAGGTCATCTCCGGTCGTTCCGGTGGATGATGTCAGGTCCTCTATTAACACTGGTCCATCGTTATCGATGATCGTGACGGTCATATTCTCGGTTATATTGACATTCCCGGATCCGTCCGTGAGAATGAACCTGTAGTTCAGTGGTTCAAGGCTGTCTGAAGGCAGTGTGGTTCCCACAGTGTACAGGCCCGATCCGGTCATCTCCACCTTAACGGCTGGCCCTTCTCCGAACCAGTACTCCACATCGATCATGGAGATCCCAATGTTATCGGAGGCCTCAAGGGAGAAATCAAAGGGATCGCCTGTGGTTCCATCCGCAGGTGTGGTATCGTTAACGACGATCGGCAGAATGCTATCGTGTAACGGGATGGATATCATATCCATGTTGAACCAGTTATCAGATGTGTCGTTCAACTTGAATATCATATGAAGGGTCTCCAGGGAGTCCCATGGTATCTGAAGCATGAAACGGTAGGTTGGTGGGGGAGACTCCAGAGTGACGTTCTCATGAACAGGGTTCGTGCCGAACCAGTACTCCGCCCATACCGTATCAACGCCGATGTTATCGCTTGTTGATAGAGCAAGTGTCAACATTGCACCGGTGGGAGCCGATAAGGGTATCATGAAGCCGATCTCCATCCTCGGCCTATCGTTATCAAGCACCTCCACCATTGATGTGCCGGATGTAACTGTGTTATCCGAGCTGTCCTTGATGGTGACGAAATAGTACATCGGATAGAGTCTGCTTAACGGTATGAAGATCGAACCTGAATAGCTCTCACCCTGGGATAGGAGCAGGGTAGAATGTCCACCGGATCCGAACCAGTACTCCACCTCGACCGTATCTATGCCGATATTATCAATTGCGCTTATTCGGAAGGTGAAGGCATCTCCAGTACCTCCCACGGTTGGTGTGAGGTCAGAAAGCAGGAGAGGGTCATCGTTGTCCTCCACCGTAACGCTGCTCCATGAACTTGATACCCAGTTTCCCGAAGTGTCCACAGCCTGGAACATGTACGAGTAGTCCGACGAATCGTTCGACGGGACCACAATTGTATGGTTTCTGTACTGCCCACCCGGCACCGAGATGTTCATCTGGGGGCCCGATCCCTGATAGTAGAGAAGCCTGACATCTGATATGCCCACATTGTCCGTGACCATGATGGAGAAGGTCAATCCGTCCCCTGTCGTTGCGGAACCTGGCGTCCCATCAGTGCCGAACAGTGGAAGGTCATTGTCGCTGATCGTAATATCGCTGGTGGATGTGCTTCCCCAGTTGTCCGAGCTGTCGACGGCGCTGAAGAAGTAATGCAGTGTATCAAGGCCCTCGGTCGGAATGTCAATTGTTTTCGAGTATGTCCCGCTTCCCGATAAGGAGATGTTGATCTCCTGATAGTTGCCGAACCAGTACTCCAGGTAGACGGAGGTAACCTCTATATTATCATCAACTTCAATGCTGAACATCACCTCTTCACCAGTGGTCGCGGTTGTGGGTGTGATGTCAAAGGAGAAGGTTGGCCTGTCATCATCGAAGATGGTTATCGTTCTTTCAGACGTACCGGCCCAGTTTCCGGTATCGTCGACCGACCAGAATAGATAGTGAATGCTTGCTGTCGTGTCGGTCAAAGCATTGAAAGTCGTGGTGTAGGTCGATCCAGATCCAGACAGTGTCAAGTTAGTATGTGTCCCGCTTCCATACCAGTATTCCATATATACATTGATTACACCAATGTTGTCGTAGACGTCGATCTCGAATGATACCGGATCCCCTGTGGTTATGGTGACCGAGCTCGTGTCCGTGCCAAAATATGGCCTGTCATTGTCCGTAACGATAATGGTCACAACAGGTGTTGAGTTCCAATTATCCGCAAGATCCGAGGCCTTGAACTGGTAATGGAGGTTGTCGTCGGAATCCAATGGAATATCGATCTCTTTGGAACCTGTGAAGGTGATGTTGGTCCATAGGTCTGTTCCAAATCTATACAGCAGCTTCCAGCTGTCCATATCGACATTATCCCGCGCCGAGCCCAGGAATACAAAGGTCTCGCCCGTCGTTGCATCGGATTGGGTCGTCAGGTCCGAAAGAGAGGGCAGGTCATCGTCGGAGACCAGAATATCCGCCAATGAACTTGTCGCCGTATTATCACCTTTGTCCCTTGCATGGAACCTGTAGTGCAGGGTTGCCGTTGATCCCGATGGGATGTTGATGGTAAGGGTGTAAGGTGATGGTCCGATCAGTGGAGTTGTGGTCCTTTGGCCCCCTCCGAACCAGTATTCCACGGAGACCTCGTCGATCACCTGATCATCGGTTACGGCGATGGAGAACTCATATCCGTTTCCAGTGTATGCCGCGGAGGGGGATGAATCCGCTACCAGGACCGGTGGGTTCTCGTCGCTCTTGATGTGCCTTGTGGACAATGACATGCCCACGGAATTATTTGCGACCACGTGGTAAACATAAACCAGGCCGGATGTTACCGAAGTATCGTTATAGCTCATGCCGGGCACGCTTACCCTGGCCAGGATGGAGAACGAGCTGTCGGCGATCATCTTTCTATATACGACATGATCGGTCAGGGGCGCTGTCCCATTGTATTCGGGAAAGTCCCAATGGAGGTGGTTGAAACCGCTCCCGTGGACAAGGGAGATATTCCTTGGAGGGGACGGCGTACCTGGATCCGAAAGAAGCCATTCCACCGACCTCTGCATCAGCTCGTCTCCCTGTGAGCTATTTGAGTTCCGGAACGCCTCGAATGGGAATCCCAGGAAGATCACCCTGAACGTGGAGTTATCCACCCTGACTCCAGTAGTATTGGTCCCCCCATCCATGAAGATACCATTTCCACCAGGGCCCATGGTCAGGGTGTCGGCGTAATTGGTGAAAGGGTAGGAAAGTATCACCGTTTCGAAGGGTCCAGAGATGATATCGTTGTCAATTCCAGATACGGAGGAGTAGGCCACCTCGCCGAAGCCGGTCACGTTCAGGTAGCGATTGACGAAATCGTTGGTGACGGTTCCTGATAAGCCGGAGTTGAGATCGAAAAGAATATCCTGTCCGGACAGGAACAGCGCCCCTCCTTCCGACAAATAGGTTGAGAGGGCTGACTGGTCGTCGGCCTTAAGTGTATTTACGGATTGATCTCCGGTTGTCCATATTACCGCATCATATCTTCCCAATCTATCGATTGTTATGGAAGAGCTGGTCGTGTCGAGAATATGATACTCCAAATTGCTTGCTATCAGGGCATATTCAAATTGCTCATCGTAAGAGCTTCCTCCATCATCGTCAACAAGAAGTAAACTCACATTCATGTAAAATGACACATTATTGGATGAGCCGGACCTTCCCACGGGATTGACCGCCCTAACCTGATATACATAATTCTCTCGATTTAAAGCATAACTATCTGTAAAGTAGAGGAGAGGGGCGTAGGGATTTACCAGGATCGTTGCCACATGGGTTAGATTTTCGGTGGAGTTTCCCACATAAAGTTCATATTTTTCTACAGCCAAGCCCCCATCATCCGATGATGGAATGAAGTCTATTTGGACCGATTTCACACCACCCTTTACATTGGATATGGTTGGAGGGCTCGGAACGGTGGGGTACCCCATCAATTTATGATATCTCATCTCATATATGTATGTCGAAAAGTATTGATCTCTCCAACTCGTAATAAGATGAGGGACCCCATTGTAAGCAGCGATAGAGAAATAATTGTTAAAATCCTCATCATCGAACAGCATGACACTATTCCACTGCGTACCATTATTATAGCAGTACATGAGCATTTTATCAACGTTGGAGACAAGTTCCCTGTAAGCAATATGTATGTCATCATTCTCATCGATGGCCATTTTCGCAAGGGCCAGATATCCAAGGTCCTTCACTACCTCATGATCCCATGCCGTTCCATTCCAGAAGAAATGGATCAACTGGTATCCACCGCCAGGATTGTAATTGACAGCAGTATAAACCAGATGTGGGATGTCATTTGAATCCAGCTGAAGGTTGCCTTCATCGTAACATCTTGTTAGGTATGTGACGTTCCACCTGGTCCCGTTGTAATGGGCATATCTGAGGAACCTGTCGCCGGTCATCTCTCGATATGAGATATGAGGAAGGTCATTTGAATCGATCTGTAGCGAAGGATAGATCCCCGTCTGCCCATTTGAGTCCACCGTCTCCAGTGAGAATGAATTGTTACTCGATCTCGCCAGTTTCATATCATCGTTTGCATCGTGGAAATAGGCGATCATCGGCTTTCCCGATGAGTTTAGCTCAAGGGAGATATAGGTGTAGGAAGTGAGGGTACTATCCACCAGCAATACTTCCCATGATGAACCGTTCTTCCACGCATATCTGATATCATCATTATCCATCTCATAATAAGCAATGTGTGGGACATTATCTTCATCGACAGCTATGGATGCATAGATGCCAACCTTCCCATCGAAATCCACGGTCTCTATGAACCAGTCATTGTTCGTCCATTTTGCGTATTTAAGGCTGTAATTTCCATCTATGTCCATATAGGCGACATGAGGGTTTCCATCGGCGTCGATCGCAATATCATTTTCATATCTTATTGTATCGTAATCGACCCGAGTGGTGAACCATCCCTTGTCCGCTACAATTTGAAAATCATTCGAATCGGAGTTCACCAGGTCCCATCTGGTCCAGGACATTCTCAGAGAGTATAACCACCCGACCTCAAGATCGAGTGGCAGGGTCCAGTTGAAATGGTCGCTCCCTGCATCCAGTGTGGTGGTCAGGGTGGATCTCAAATAGAGATTCTGCCGGTACTTTGGATTGGCCTGATATAGTTCGATCTTCAATGTCTCATCCGGGTCGAAACCAGATGTTGTGATGTTGATCCTGTGTGTATTTCCTTTTATGAGCTCATATCCATTATCCGGGAAATCAAAGGTGATCTTCTCCTTGTTCCTTCTTGATAGCTTGGTTCCAAATCCATTGAATGCTATGAATACCACTCCGTCCCCGTTGATATCGATATTGGAATTATATCCTCCATCGGATGTTATGGAGCGATTATATACCTCCTCTGTGGACCAGATAGATCCCGTATAGTAGGTATAGTTCACATGGAATACACCATTCACCGTTCCGCGGGATACGATATGAGGATGGTCGTCAGCATCGATGGTCAGGTCAGGATATTTGATCATGTCGATAGTGCTGTTCAAGGTGGTGGTCGTCCAAGTCCCAGCTCTTCCGCTCATGTGATCGATCTTCGACTGGGTGTTGGCATAGATAATGTGAACGTTGTCCGAGCTATCCAGCTCGAGAGCTGAGATATCCCTGCCAAAAGGAGAAGAATAGGTCTGGACGATGCTCTTCGTGTAGTTCCAACCTGTGCCGTCATAGAATATGTAATCCAGGTATTGGGATCCATTCTGGACCAGAATGTGTGGATTGCCCGAGGAATCCAGAGCTATATCGGGACTTGAGTACAAGAAGCCATATTGAGAATCGATCAGATCCATCTGGTGCCAACCTGTTGTATTCTTGTAGGAGTATTTCAGTGAATAATCGCTTCTGTTGAAGTAAGCTATGTGTGGATGATCATCGCCGTCCAATACCATTCCAGAATACTCACCAACCTGTCCATATGAGTCCACAATGGTCTTCTCCCAATCGGTGCCGTTCCAAACTGCATACATCAGGTCCATGCTCGTATCGTTGTAAAAAGTTACATGGGGATGGTCATCGCTGTCGATCGCCAGTGAGGAATAATAGCTCCTTGATCCTAACGTATCTATCAGGCTCTCCTCCCAGTCGGTCCCATTCCACGAGGAAAGGGCAATGTATCGTGATCCGGATTGGTAGATAAGGTGGAGGATAACAGGATATCCGTTGGAATCGAGCTTCATCGAAACGGAATGATCACCGTAGCTGCTTCTTACACTGTCAGTCGCCCACCACGTTGTGGAATTTGATGAGGATGCAGGAGATGTGCCCAGGGTCTCATTTTGGATCTCAATAACATTTGATATCTCGGAAGCATTTGCCGAGGTGTCCAAAGGCACCATTTGACCTAAAAACGATAGCAGTACGATAAGAGCCAATAATCTTTTTACAGCCATAATCATATCCCCAGCGTTGATAGTTATGTATTTCTATTTATGTTAATCCCTAACAAAATGATCGACCATATAAACGAGGTTTATCGGCATTTATACACAGAAGGTCGGATCTATAGAAGAATGGGGCGGTGGACCAATTATTAGATTATTGCGATGAAGTTAACTTATGATACAATTGTACATAATATCCAGTGGATCCCGGCATAATATATTGTTATTTCAATGATCCTGTTCGCAATCATAATAACAGTTATGTAATCATAAGCATATTCGCTGTTGCAGTTGTTT
>JAGLEG010000548.1 GCA_023145185.1 Thermoplasmata archaeon | reverse complement strand
CCATCCATCTGGATCGCGCCGTAGGGGCAGACGGTCTCGCAGTTACCGCATCCGATACACGATGCCTTGTCCACCATAAGTGGACCCATTTCCTTTTTGGATTTCCTTCGATCATGCCGAGGTATCAGCGAGTTGAAGATCCCGATCCTTATGGGCCTGGGTTTCAGATCCCCTTTCAATGAGATGGTGATCAGGACATCATTGAGATCGGAGGTGAATGCCTTGAACCTGTCGATCTCCTTATCGCTGGGCTGATCGTCATGGGTATAGCCCTTGACCCTCAGCGGAACGAAGTTCTCGGGCGTGTTCAGCTGATGCCCGGCAATGGGAGTCATTCCAGCCTTGACCACCATCCTCTCAATGATTTTAAGGGTCCTACCCGGCATGTCCCCATAAGTGATGAGAATGAAAGCGGGTTTCCCCCTGCATCCTTTCAGGCTCTCGATAAAATCAATAAACAGCTGAGGGGGGCCCCCATGATCGACAAACGTGGCGAATCCCGCAAAATCGTAGGATGATAGGTCAAACCCCCTGGCCGCCCTGATATCGATCAGGTCCACCGACGCCTGGGAGATCTTGCCTGCCACATACCTCATTGCGAGCTCGGTGTTGCCGGTCCCGGAATAGTAGAAGAGCGCGCCTCTTGTGGCCATAGGAAGGCATTGGCGGGGCAGATATAATAAATCTCAGCTTCAGAACGGCACCTTATCTGAGATGCCAAGTTCATTTCCCATCAAGATAAAGTCATCCTGAAGGGACCGGTTCAGTGCGATCCCGACATCCCTCCTCTCCAGATAGGTCAGATATTCACGTTCACCGGCGGTGTAGATCCTCTCCTGATCGGGCGCCTTCCTAGAGGCGCGAAGGGTTCTCAGTATATCGCCTGTGGTCCTCTTGAAATCCCCTGGTTCGGTGAACGCAGATACATCCATCGCGATAAAGAAGTGGCCCACGTTCATTCCGGTGATATCCTTCAGGAACATCCCACCCTGTAGGGCCGAGGAGAGTATCTCAACGACAGTGGAATAGCCATAGCCCTTGTGTCCTCCGGATTCCGTGCCCACTCCGCCGAGGGGAAGAAGAGCGGCGTCCCCTTTCACCATATCCCGGAGGATCACATCCGTATCCGTTCGGGTCTTCCCATCCCTTCCAACCACCCATCCCCGTGGGATCTCCTTTTCTATCCGATCGTACATCTCCACCTTTCCCCTCTGAGCGATCGAGGTGGCGCAGTCGACCAGGAACGGAAACTCCTCGTCGGTGGGCATACCGAATGATAGGGGATTGGTTCCCAGCATGCCCTCGGTGCCGTAGGTTGGTGCCACCGACGGCCTGGCATTTGTACCGCATATCCCGATCATATCCGCCTCGGCGGCCATCATGGAATAATAGCCCGCCATCCCGTAATGGGTCGACTCCCTCACCACCACCATCCCCATACCGTACTTCTTCGCCTTCTCGATGGCCAACTCCATCGACCTGACACCAATTACGAAACCCATCCCGTTGTGCCCGTCGATCACGGCCGTCGTGGCCGTCTCACGAACGACCTCCATCTCGGTGGTCGGCGACTGCAGGCCATTTCTTAACCTGTCGAAATAGAATGGTTTCATCCTGTTGACGCCATGGGAGTCCACGCCCCTCCGATCCGCCGAGATGAGGCTGTGAGAACATATCCGGGCATCTTCCTCTGGAACACCAAGAGCCTGGAACACATCCTCGATGAACCCCTCCATCCTGTCAAAATCAACGTATACTGTATCCTCCATTGAAAACACCTCGAAAATGATCTGTCAAACACCGTAGCTATCTGATCAAATATAAACTGAGGGAAAAACGGGGGCGGATGGGCCCCCGATAACTTGGAACCAGGAATTAGTGGGTTTCCTCTTTGACCCACTTCCTGTAAGCCTCGATATCCATGAGGGCCTCGATCTCCTCGGGCTTGGATATCTTGGACCTGTAGATCCAGTTGGTATAGGCATCCTCGTTCAGGGCCTCGGGCCCATCCACAAGTTCCTCATTGATCTCGAACACCGCACCGCTGAGTGGGGCGTAGATCGGAGTGGATGCCTTTACGGACTCCACCATAC
Organism: Thermoplasmata archaeon; assembly: GCA_023145185.1. Lineage (GTDB taxonomy): Archaea > Thermoplasmatota > Penumbrarchaeia > Penumbrarchaeales > Penumbrarchaeaceae > JAGLEG01. Next base: position 1,844 of record JAGLEG010000548.1, on the reverse strand, counting down.
CCTCTGGCGCCAGCTCCTGGAACTGCTCGCATTCCGTCCCATCTACCGGGGGTTCAACATAGACGATATCGGTCAGGTTGTGGGTCGCATACTCCGATATGCCCACCGTGGCTACATCGCCCTCTATCCTGCACCATTCATGGGTCTTCGTATACTTCAGATCGTCCGGAAAGTGAAGCTCCTCGTTATCGCTCATTGGTTTTCCTCCTCTTGCTCGAACAAGAGCATTTCGGTGGAGGTCTAAAGGCATATTTTAATATGTGGGAGGAAAGGGCGCCATCCGGCATGTCAAACGCCATCCGATAGGTTAAAATCACCAAACGCATACAGACAAAACGGCCCTATGGGCACGGCAGGTGATCGATATGGCGGGCGAAGCATTGGAGATTGTGATAATTGGCCTGGGCGCAGGCGGACTCTACGCATCAAAGGGCGCGCTGAACTTCAACAGAAAATGCCACGTGACCATACTTGAAAAACGTGATCATGAGATGTTCTCCCCCTGCGGCCTCCCATTTGCACTGGAAGGGCGGGTGGATTCGTTTGAGGAGCTCAAACATGCCGTACCCAGCATTCCAAGAAAATTGGATATTCTCATCAACCATGAGGTCACCTCGATAGACGCCAACAGCAAGATCGTCAAGGCCAGGGACCTGGTATCGGAGGAGGAGAAGGAGTTCCCCTACGATCAATTGATCATCGGCACTGGCGTGGTCCCCAAGGAGCTCCCGATACCCGGACTGCAGGAACTAAAAGGCAAGGGCGTTCATTTCGTCTCGGACACGATAGATGCGGTTGGCCTTCAGGAAGCCGCAAACTCCTCCACAAAGAAGGCTGCCGTTGTTATAGGAGGAGGTGCAGTGGGTATAGAGGTCGCGGAGGCCCTCAACAGCCTGGGCCTGAAAGTGGCCATAACAAAGAGAAGGCCAGCGCCGTTCCCAAACAATCTGGACCCCGAGATCGGCAAGTACATCGTCGAACACCTGGAAGGGGTGGGGATCCGGGTCCTCTTCGGGAAGGGGATCGACAGCATCAACGGGGAGGATCACGTTACATCCGCAACGATCGACGGCGAGGATATTGAGTGCGACATCGTTGTCATGGCAGTGGGAACCACCTGCAGATTGGAGCTCCCGAATATGATAGGGGCGAAAACCGACTGGGGACACGTTGTGGTGAACAACAGGATGGAGACCTCCGTCAAGGACGTCTACTGCGTTGGCGACATCATCAGAACCCATTCCAGGATCAATGATAAACCGGCTATAATGCCGCTGGCAACTTCGGCTTTCAGGCAGGGCCTCACCGCCGGCGTGAACGCCGCAGGTGGAGATACGTCGTATCCCGGGACCCTCAACACCTTCCTCTGCTGCATCGGGGGATTGGAGGTGTCCGCTACCGGATACAGATTGGAGGAGGCAAAAGAGAACGGCTTTGATGCTGTTGCCATCCAGACCAAAGGCACCACAAAACCCCATTGGATGCCAGGACACGAGGAAATTGTGCTCAGAGTGATCGTCAACAGAGAGGATGGACGGATCCTTGGAGGGCAGGCTGTTGGGAAGGAGGGAGCTGCCTGGCGGGTGAACATCTTTGCCCTTGCCATCCACGGAAAAATGACGCTGTACGACCTCATGGACGCGGAGTTCGCGTACAACCCCCCCTCATCCCAGATGTACGACCCGATATCACAGCTGGCGGAGATAGGCCTCAAGAGGCTCCGGCTCCCCCCGAAACCTGCCGATAGGACCTTCACAGCCCAGTAAGCGGGATATCGGCCCGACACTGCGGTAACAACCCTCATATTTCATATAGCATTAGACGATATCAAAAAGGGGAAAGAT
>JAGLEG010000547.1 GCA_023145185.1 Thermoplasmata archaeon | reverse complement strand
GTGCCCGGACAGTATGGTAACATATTGTAGCTGGTCTATGTCTGTCCCACGATATATCCTGATGGATCCTCCGACATATTCGGCGGGTGGGAGGGTCCAGTTGAGGCTGATCCTGTCGTCCTTCACCTCGTATGAGTTGATCCGGAGTGGGCCCGGGATATGTGGGGAATATGTCAATGGGTAGTGGTCATAGGTCTGGCCCTGTATTATAGGATATTTTGTGTCCACGATCCCGTCATCATTTTCATCAGCAATGGTGAGGTCCGACCAGAAATTTCCCATATTGTATCCATTCCATTCAGTGGAGGTGGAGGATGTGCCAACCTGTTTGACATCATCGTCAAGAAAGTAGCTCACCCCATTGTTGCTTATGAATGAATTCAGGTGGATCAGATTGCTCCCATCGAATTCTCCCCGGGTAAGGATCCCGAAACCGCTGCATTCAAGGACCAGGTTGTCCTTGATATTGCAGCTGGTCGAATTCTCGAGCTCTATCCCTGTCCCTTCAATATTGGCCACCAGATTATCCGAGATCTTGACCTGTCTGGTGGAGACGGTCCCCTTTGACCTCACCCCGATCCCGAATCGGGAGCAGGATGTTATTGAGTTGTCCATTATCTCGGATGATCGTCCGCAAAATTCGATACCTCCGCCCAGGCATGAGGTTATGGTGTTATCCTCTATCCTGGAGTAGTTGGTAGATACTTCGATGCCGATGCGTCCGCAATTGTGGATGGTGTTCTCAATGACGTCCAACTCACCATTTGCCACGTATATTCCGAAATTATTGCTATCAGCTATTGTATTGTTCTCTATGGTCCCGTATGAGTATGCACATGAAATGCCCCCTCCTGAGCAATTTGATATGTGATTATCTATCAGGTTCATGCCCCATGAATACCAGGTATATACTCCATATAATTCCGCCTGTATCCAATTTCGTGATATGTCGACCGTCTGCGTGTAATAAAGGTAAACGCCCTCCATTCCTATCTTCTCGATCCTGTTCTCTTCAATGTAGATCCTCTGGTCATTGCTGGATACGATCCCCTTATCCAACGATCCGAGGACACATCCGAGGATCCTGACCTCCGTGCAATGATCGGTGAAGATGCCGTAGGTGGCCTCCCGGATACATGTGGAGAAGATAGTGCATGTTTGTATGTCCAGATCATGTATGTTGTAGGCGTAGATGCCCATGATCTCTGTGTTGATACGACAATGATCTATCACTATATTCGATGCCGAATTCAGGAGTACCCCATATTCTGGATTGTTCGAGGTGCTGTTCTCATCTTCCCCAATGGTACAATTCGTTATCCGGATATGCAGTGTGGTGAAATTTATTGCAATCGAGTAGAGGTCAGATCCAATGAACGCGTAATTGGCGATAGTATAAGGATCCGTTTCCGTACCGGAGCCGGGCCATGAGTAATTCTCGGCAAGCTGTACAAGGTGTGTATCGTTATTTATACAAAGCGTTCCGTTCCAGATCGTCCTGGTGCCTCTTGTCTCAAGTATGGCTGGATCGATATCTTCCTGCTCCCCGCTGGTAATGGGCAACCACCCTCCAGCCACGATCAGGAGCACGATGAACAGGAGACAACGGTAAGCTCTCTTCATCGTGTATTAATCCTACTGACCCCTTTATAAATACATTGATACAGACTTTGCACATGTGCGGGGGTCGATCGTTATCTCTCATGTGGGATAGTAGGCTTTGATGTACTTCTCATCGATCCTCTTGAGGTCCTCCCTGGGGATGATGGTCAGAAGCTTCCAGGACAGGTCGAGGGTGTCGGTAATGGTCCTATCCTCCTCGCTCCCCTGGGAAATGAACTCCTTCTCGAAGACGTCCGAGAATTTGAGATACGATCGGTCCCTTTCCGTTAGGGCCTCCTCTCCCACGACCGCAACCAGGTCCCTGAGATTGACACCCTCCGCGTACGCCGCATAGAGCTGATTTGAGACCTGATCGTGGTCCGCCCTGGTCCTTCCCTCCCCTATTCCCTGTTTCATGAGCCTTGAAAGGCATGGCAGGACGTTTATCGGAGGCCTTATCGCCTTCCTGTGAAGCTCGCGGGAGAGTACTATCTGGCCCTCTGTGATATATCCGGTGAGATCGGGTATCGGATGAGTGATATCATCGTCCGGCATGGTCAGGATGGGTATTTGGGTGATCGACCCCTCATTGCCCTTGATCCTGCCGGCCCTCTCGTAGATCTGTGAGAGGTCCGTGTACATATAGCCTGGATACCCCCTCCTGCCCGGGACCTCCTCCCTGGCAGCGGCGATCTCCCTGAGGGCCTCACAGTAGTTCGTGAGGTCCGTGAGTATGACGAGGATGTGCATTCCCTTGGTAAAGGCGAGGTACTCCGCCGCTGTAAGTGCCATCCTTGGGATTATTATCCTCTCTATGGCTGGATCGTCCGCCAGGTTGAGGAACAGAGCGGCCCTCTCCAGAGCGCCCGATTGTTCAAATGAGCTGATGAAGAAGTTCGCCTCCTCTGACGTAATGCCCATGGCGCAGAAGATGACCGCGAACTCCTCTTCCCCGCCAAGTACCTTCGCCTGCCTTGCGATCTGGGCTGCCAGGTCGTTGTGGGGAAGGCCGGATGCCGAGAAGATGGGAAGTTTCTGTCCCCTCACCAGCGTGTTCATGCCATCTATCGTTGATATGCCGGTCTGGATGAACTCCTTGGGGTACTCGCGTGCTGTGGGGTTTATCGGCTCACCGTTGATGTCCCTGCGCTCCTCGGGTATGATCGCGGGTCCGTCGTCTATCGGCTTGCCGGTACCAGAGAACACCCTTCCCAACAGGTCTGTGGAAAGGGGTATTTTCATGGTCTCGCCGGTGAACCTCACGGATGTGGCCTTCGTGTCGAGGCCTTTGGTTCCCTCGAAAACCTGTATGATGGCCTTGTCCCTATGGGCTTCAAGAACCTGTCCCAACCTCATCTCGCCGGTGGGCGACCTGATCTTCACCACCTCTCCATAGGCCGCTCCTGCGATACCCTCCAGGACCAGTAGCGGTCCGGAGACCTCGGCGACGGTGGAGTACTCGATGTCCTTGTTGGTGGAGGTGTTCATGGACAGGAGAAATGAAACCCCCTTTTTAAACATTAGTATCGTGAAAAGTGGCCGATCTCACCGCGGTCATTCCTTTCTCCTAAGGAGGATCGGGACGATGAACAGCATGATCGCTCCCACCACAAGGAGGTAGATGAGCAGGAGCTCATCTCCCGTCTCCTCGCGCTTCTCGAACGTTTCGCTCATCTGGTTATTTTCCAGCAGGATGCCCCCGCTGCCGTCCCACTCATCTGCCGAGGAAGCCTCCACCGAGACGGTATGTTCGCCATGGGAGAGATCGGGCAGATCGAATTCCAGCTGGATAACGTCATCAACGGAAAGGTCAGCGGTCTGTGTCTCGTAATACGCCCCATCTACATAGATGGAGATGGAGGCCGCATTTGTATCGGTTCCGAAAACCGTGAGGTCGACCAGCGCTTTTCCATCTTCAACTACAATGGATCGCACCCGGATGTCCACAAGAGGTAGGTAGACCTCCACGATCAACCCCTCCTCCATCATGAAATCGGTGGACCCCTCCGCGGTCGCCCATGTGGAGTTGGCCGTGTATTCGAGATCATTCACCAGCTCATCTCCATTCAGATAACCCCAGATGATCTCCAGATCGCCCTGCCCCATTCTGTCCGAGGTACCGAAATGGGATAGTATCCATATCTCGGCGCCGTGCACGGTGATATCGCCAGGGCCGATGACCCCGATGTTCACCATTCCATAGAACGCCACATCGCCGAACGCCCCCTCGGCGCCGAGGAAGGTGTTTAGATCGATGAAGGAGACCCTCTCTTCCCAGGTCTGGACCATGATCCCCCAGAATTCGAACGCCTCGAACCGCGTGCTGGTCACCTTCAGGAGCTTATCATCCTTGATCGATATGCACACTCCGTTCGCGATGAACCTGGTGTTGTTGACAAGCAGAGGTCCGTATGATACGACCCCTTTTACGGTCCCGTTGACCACGACATCGTCCATAACGAGCGGTGAAGGGCCGTGGAGGATCACCCCGTAATAGGCATTGTCGATATACGATCCCCCGAGGGTAATGTCCCCGCTACAGCCTATGAACGATACGCCAATATCGCATCCTGCCACTTGGATATTGGACAGGGGGGACATGGAGCAGTTATCGAATTTGAGGCCGTAGATCCCTCCGGGAAGGTCGATATCCACATCCTGGATCTCCACATCGCAGAAGGAGGCGAACATGCCTGCGTTGTACGTTCCCGTGATATCCACACCTTTGATGACGATCTCAACCCCATCGGTCGCCGAGATGGCCGCCGCTCCAGATGAGAAGGTGACGTTCGAGGTAAAGCTCGTATTATCAATGGTCAATGCACCCCCACCCGCCATGGAAACGCCCATGGTGATAACCTCAGAGCCCGATAGGAGATGTGATCCCGTTTCGTAATAGCCGCCCTCGAATATCGTATCAGTGATCGTACTGTTGCACTCCTTTAACCATATCATCCCCGATCGGGAGAGGTCGGAGGAGTCCATCAGGAACGGCCCGTTCCTGACGTACAGGCCGAAATACCCGTTCGAGATGTCCAGGGCGTTCTGGATCGTCGAGTTCTTTATCAGGGCTTCACCCCGAACGTCAATGTAATATACCCTGTCCTCGCAGGAGGACCTGATGGTGCTGTTCACCAGGGTCAGGGAACCCCCCTCCTCCACCTGTATATATCCTCCCTCCATGGTCAGGATGCACTCCCTGATGATCAGGGAGGTGTTGATGATCAAGGTGTTATTGCACTCCACCTGGCCGGTCCACGTCTCATCTTCGATGTATAGTATGTCCCTGGGCTCCCAGATAGGTCCGGAACCGTAATCCGGGTCCGAGCACGTTTGTGCGAGCGCGGCAGCGGGGGCGACCATGATCGCGAGCAGTATCAGATATGCGAGATTGGGTCTCATTGTCATCACCAGATCAAAGGGAGCACCAGTTGCATCTACCCGTACCTTCACAGGTGGAACACTTTCCGGAGCCTTTACACGTTGGGCATTCCTCCCCAAAATATTTTCCGGTACCATTGCATGAAGTGCAGTTAATCTCCCCGTTGCACCAGCTGCATTTTCCAGACCCGGAACAGAAAGTGCAGTTGGGGTCGGGTTTCCTCCCACCTGGAGGTTCGACCTTCTCCTCTACAGCAGGTTCCGTTCCATCCACCTCATCAGGAGGCCTCTCGGGCTCTTTTTCCTCATGGTGCTCCTGCACGGGTTTCATCTTCATCTTAAGGAGGACCTTCTTCTTGAAGAACTGGCACTCCTTGTTATCGGGGTCGATACTCAGGGCGGCGTCGAAGAGGTTCAGGGCCTCCCTTAGTTTTTCCTCTCCCCCCTCCTTATATGACAACTTGGCCATATTCTTCAGGGAGGTGATATTATCCGATTCACCTTTCTTCCTATCCTCTTTCTTATCAACTACTTTTTTAACTTTCGCAAGGGCTTTTCTGGTCTCCCTGTACTCCTCGAGCTTGAATGGATCTGTGAGGGTCTTGGCGAACTCCTGCAACTCGGGTTTCCCCTTTGCCTCCTTGACGATCTCCTTCTTCAGTTTCAGGAGGGCCACGGTCTGGGGCTTGAACCTCTTGGTGTAGTTCTGGACGAGGGTCTCAGTGTCACCGTGGAGGAGTTTTTCCACACCGGAAATATCTATTCCGGCCTTGCTCATATTGTCCAGCTCTCTTCTCAGCTGTCCTCTTCGTTTCTCCTCATTGGCATATTTTACCTTCAACTGCTCGAATCTGAATAGGACCTTCTTGGCGTTCTCGGGGTTCCACAGGTTCTTCTTGATGAACTCCTCATCCTCGGGAAACCATCCTCTCTCCTCCGTGTCGAACTCCTTGTGGAACGCCTCCAGGGTAGCGATAGCCATTGTGGATTCCAGGATAGTTTTCTCCAGCCCGGCTATTGTCTTCTCTTTCCCCATGATGTCCAGGATGTAATCCATCTGGAACCCCTGCCCTTTCCACACTTTCAGAAGCTCATTGAGCTCTTTCCGCTTCTCCTTGGTCTTCTCGAGCTCCGAGACCCTCCTCTCCAGGTTCCTGTATTCGCTCCTGACGGCCTCGAGGTGGTCCGGGTTCTTGATCTTGAGCATTATCTTCTGGACCTCGTCCCCCACCTCCCTGTGTCTGATCCCCTGAAGCCTTCCCTGAATGTCGATCAACTCCTGTATCCTGGGCAGCAGCTCCACGTATGATTTTTCCCCCTCGATGGGGTCCTTGTTCATCATCTCCTTGAGCTTTATTATCAGGAATCCCCGCCCCTCCCACTCACTGATCTTCTCCCTTATATTATCGGTCTTGGACCTCTGATCCGATATGATCCCCTTGAGCCGGTTCAGCTCAACCTCCAGTTCTTCGGTCTTTGTCGGGTCGTTCAATTTCATGGAGAGATTGGAGATATCCTCCTCGAATCCTTTTGCGTCAAGGGTGAATATCTTCTCCTTCAGGGCCTTCAGCTTCGTGATCCTTCGTATCAGGTCGTTATATCCATCCTCAAGAGGCCCCATGTCACCGTCAAGCAAGGTCTCAATATCTGCTATATTGTAACCATCATCCCTGTACTTTTGGACCGAGATCTTGATCTCATCTCTTCTCTTGATCTCCTCGTTCTGTTTTCTTGTCTGCTCTTTTTCCTTGTGTATCTCCTTGTCCAGTCCCAGGAGTTTTTCCACGACCGTATCCAGTTTCCATGGATCATCGATGATCCTCTCGATATCATCTATCTCCGAGGTAAGCCGTTGGGCGAACCCATCGTTCCTGATCTTGGTCAGTTTCGCCTTCTCCTTTGAGAGGAACTCGATATTCGTCTCATAAATGTTGAACTGCTGCTCCAGATAGGTCAGGTCGCTATCGTTCTCCAGCAGGTCCTCCAGAGACGAGATGTTGAGCCCCTGCCTTCTGTATCTGCTCATCCTGTTTGACAGTACTTTATACTGGCTGTCGACCTCTTGAAGGTTGGAATTGAGCGTTTCAATACGCCTCTTCACGTCGTCCAGGCGATCAAGCCTCAGTATCGACTCCTTTACATCATCAAGTTTCTTGAGGAACGCTCCACCCACGTGGTCGAACTCCTCCCTCATGGAGCGGATCCTGTTCTGGAACACTTCCGCCTTCTCGATCTGCTGTCCGATGGATTGTAATCTCTTGTCAACTTCCTCGAAATTCCTTTTAAAGAGGCTGCTATCCTGCTCGAACAGGTATCCCTTCTCCCTCCATTTGAGGGTGGATCCCTTCCACGAGTCCAACTTCTTCTCCCGCTCCTGGTCGTTATCCCGTATGAGTGCGAAAACCCCTTTTCCCCTCTTCGGTATTGTCCTTTCTTTCGGTATTTCCTCGGGTGGTTGGGCCTTCTTCTCCTCTTCCTTGATCCCGGGTTTTTCAACTTGAGGGGCGGTGGGTTCCTTCCTTGGTTCCTCTGTGGGTCTCTCGGCTTCCGCTTTCAGCCTTATCAATTCCTTTATACCCCTTTGGGCCAGGGTATAGGACCTGGCCAGATCTCCACTTTCGAATGAGCTCCTCGCGTTGCTGATGTCATCTCTCGGGCCCTGTATGTTGGCTCCTTTCTTGTCAAGGAACCCAATGAAAGCCTCGCCTTTGGCGATGACATCCTTCAACTTTTTGATCCTCGGATCGGAACTATTCTTGAGATCACCCACTATATTTTTCCCTCCCGTATCCTAATCTCGACAGTCCATTTTTGTTTTCCACCAGTTTGTTTTCAACGGGTAATAGGCTATCTGTTTATTTATGTTATGTAGGACCTCCCCAATATGATCGCATATTTTTCGGGTGAACGCAGGCGTTTCAGTTTCCCCCCTTATGCTGTGGAACGACATGGTCAACGGTCGGCCCAACGTCCGCCTTGACTACAGTAATAATAAGGGTTAAGTAATAAAATGACCTCAAGGCCCATAACGGCCTTTCTGAAGGTAAATGGTGATCCCCAATGGGAGATAAGACACTTGATAGATTGCTGGAAGCCGAGGCGGGCGCCAAGAAGATGATCGTGGGTGCAAAGGAGAGGTCTCGCCATATCCTCGAGAAGGCCAGGGGCGATGCCTCGGACCAGAGAGAGGCGGCCCTGCAGCGATTCCAGCAGCGAAAGATCAACGAATTGTCATCCGTGAAGGAGGCCGCCCTGGTGGAGGCGAGATCGGTCCAGGAAGAAGGGGTCCAAGAGGCCAGCGATATCGAAACCACGGCCAAACCCCGGATAGAAGAGGTGGTGAAGAGTGTGATCGAATCGTACCTCGGTGGATGAGATGGATCTCAGATAGGATGGTCAGAGCTTGTATCCAAAACGCATGAAGTGGGTTGAGGTGTTCCTCATGAAAGGGAATGCCGATATGGTCGTGACCAGACTTCATGAGGAACGGATACTGGAGGTAAAACCCTCCAAGAGGCTCCCTCCAGGGTCAAAACGTATCGATGGCATGGTCAAGATCAACACTCGAATAGTGAAGGTCCTGGACTTCCTGGGATCACATGAGGTGAATGATGCCAGGGGACTTCGGGCCATAATACCGGGAGTGCCTGACAGGATGGAGGTCAAGCCTGGAGGGGGGCACCTGGAGGCGGAGGGCTGGGTAAAGGGTGTTGAAAGGGAGATCGACCCCATGATCAGATCCCTCAGGTCCATCGAGGAGGAGCTCTCCTTTATCACCGAACTACGCGAGAAACTGTTGAAGCTCTCCGGCCTCAATATGTCACTGGGTCGGATAGGGTCCCTGGAGAGGACCCGCATGAGGATCGGCCTGTCACGTGCCTATCCCGAGCTCAAGAGTGTGATCGAGAGTGCGGGAGGATGGGTGGAGAGCTCACTCCTGAGCAAAAAGGAGGGCCTCCACGCAGTGAGGCTCATTTACCCAAGGTCTCTGGATGGCAGGATAGGTTCCGAACTCAGGGGGGCGCTGTTTTCCGAGATGACCATAGATATTCCCAGGTTGAGGAGGGTCCTGATCGACAACGGCTATCCCTCATCCGGCGTGGATTCCTCGATCCTCGATCTACTTGGGCTTCTGGATGAACTTGAAGGCAGGATAAAGGAGCACGGAGATGCGGTAAATGAGAAGGCGGCCGCAGTATCCGGGAGGGAGCTGGGCCGGGCCCGGTCCTGGGAAGAGGCAATCTCCATCGAACTTGACAAGTTGAGGTTGTCCATGGGGCTCTATTCGACCAAATATACCAATATTATCTCTGGATGGGTGGAGAAGAACAGGATCTCCCATCTCAGGGGCATCCTGAAAAGCACCATGGGCCCGGACCATGAGCTCTTCATCAGGGACCCCACCCAGGAGGAGATCGCCAAGGGGAGTGTGCCCACCTCGTTGAACAACGGCTGGTTGGGAAAGGTCTTCGAACCTCTCACACTTACCTTCTCCCCTCCAAAGTACGACGAGATAGACCCGACCATATGGTTTTCCATACCGTTCATACTCTTTTTCGGACTGATGCTGGGGGATGCAGGATACGGCCTTTTAATATTTGCAGGGTCACTTGCCATGTATCGATTGGGAAGGTCCGACCCCTCCATTAGAACGATCGGCCTTCTGGGTATGATGATGGGAGCAGCGAGCCTCATTGCCGGTATCTGGATGGGATCGCTCTTTGGTGATCTTGTCCCCCGTGTTCTCCTTGGAAATGAGGCGGGGGCACTATACGGCCCCTACGAGATACCGTTGCTTGGAACCGTGCCCTACGACACCCTGAGGGATCCGATGCGGCTCTTTTCGATCTCCCTCTATCTGGGATTGGCCCAGCTCAACGTAGGCCTGATACTTCTGGGGATCGACCGGATAAAGAAAGGCAGCCCGTGGGGCTTCATAAAAGGTACGGTGTCCTGGATGCTGGTACAGGGTGGGGCCATAGTTCTCGTCGGGGGATTCATGCTGGGGTGGTATGAGCTTACACCGACGCTCACATACATCGGATTGGGCCTCTTCCTGACGGGTGCAGGGCTCCTCGTTTTTGAGGTAGGTG
>JAGLEG010000546.1 GCA_023145185.1 Thermoplasmata archaeon | reverse complement strand
ATCTGTATATCAGAGCGGAGGGGACCTTTGATGATATTATGTATATAACTGATACGTGGGGCCCCTTCACAGTGTTCAACCCGCGAACTCCCATCATGACCTGGATATATCCAGTTGGCGATGAGGATCCCTTGAAGGATGTATATTTTCACATTGAACTTGATGAGCTGGACGGGGATGTTGAGATGTTCGATATCTGGTACAGTTTCGAGGGTGGGGATTGGGCCTATCTGGACGATCACATGGATGAGTACGCGGATAACATTGGGTGGGTGCCAGAGGACGAGTTCCTGACATCTTTCGACTGGGGGCCGTTCCAGCTCCCTGACGGCGATTACTCATTCAAGGCAAACCTGACGACCAGTTACGGTGTTTATGCAGAGTCGGTGATAGGGCCGATAACGGTGGATTTCGACCATCCTCCCAGCATAACTTATGTGGCCCCGCCGGTGGATTCCACCCTTGATGGAAGCGTGGGGCTCGAGGTAGATTACCACGACGTGGACGATAATATCGGATCGAGCGGAGTGGAGTTCCTGTATAGAAGGGAGGGAGGGGTCGCTTTCGTGATGATAGGAGGCGATGCGGATGGGGACGGGAGCACCTACTCGTTAATCTGGGATACCACTGCCGTGTTGAACGGCAACTACACCCTTCGCGCGGAGGCGGCGGACCTGTCCGATCCGCCGAAAAGGGGAGGGGTCGAGTGGGATGTGGAGGTTTGGAACACCTTCGAACCTTCGGGGCTGTTTGTCCCGGACCTATCCAGCGATGAGGTGACCCTGAGGATAGGGTTCCCGGATCGGCCCGTAGGCCTGCCTATCACGCTGTCAGTTTCAATGGGTTTGCCCGGAGATATCAGGGAACAGGGTGAGTTCACCTTTGATGCGTTCTCCTCCACATCTCCCGATAAATACGTGGAGATGGTGCTATCCCTGGGAGGGTTCCCGGAGGGGAACATGACCGTTGAGGTGACGGTCATCGATGCGTTCGGGATGGAGGGTTCCATAGAGAGGGTCGACCTGTTCTACCACCACCCGGTCCAGTCCCCTGTTGTTGAGGTGCTTTCACTGGATGAGATGGTGGTGAAGGGGAACGTGTCTCTTAGAGCCAGGGTTCTGGATGATGATGTGCCCCTGATCGATATGCCCTCGTTCTACTATTCCAAGGACAACTCCTCCTGGGAGCTCATCGGTAAGGGAATACTGGTGGACCTCAAGGTCTACGAGGTGACGTGGGACACAGGTCTTGTTGAGAACTGGACGGATTACCACATCAAGGTGGAGTACCTTGATTCGGATTCTCTACTCGGCGTGGGACATCTGGGAGGCATAGAGGTCCGGAACCCTCCGCCGCCTCTGCCACCAGTAGAGGAAGAGGAGCAGATGTGGTACGAGGAGAGCTCCAATATCATCAAGCTATCCGCGGCTGCCCTCCTGATAGGCTCCATCGCAGGGATCCTGATAGCGGTATCCCTCAGGAGCTCCAAGCGCAGGAAGAGGATCAAGGACGCGAGGTTCAAAAAGGAGGAGGAGAGGAGGCTCGGAACGGCCGGCATAAAAAGCAGGCGGGAGATGGAGCTCACCAAGAAGCAGTCCGGTGAGAGCCAGGCAATACCTGCCCCGAGACCTCGAATGGAAGGGGGGACGGGCCAGGGAGTTGCGGTGGGGGGTGCGGGGGTTTCCACGCAAAAGCCCACTTTGACCGAGTACGAGGTCCCCGAGGATGAGAGTGCGCCACCTGAATATACCCTCCCCGACAGCTGATGATTGTAAGAATCCTTTTCCAATGTTTGATTAAATAGACAAAGTCATCTTTTTCCTATCCGCAGCGTGCTAGAACGCGGAAAGGAGGAATAAAGAATGGCGAAAAAGAAAGCGAAAAGGTCCAATATCCAGGTCCCCGCAGGGGCGGTATACGCGCTCCTTGCCGCGATAAGCCTCATCTGCTTTACGGTCCTGGCGGTCGTGATCGCCGATTACGACGGAGGAGATGAAGAAGGAACTGTTCTGATGGATGTGCCCCAGACGAAGACGGCGCACCTCTTCATTGAGGATGTGTTCTTCAAGGGCCTCGAAGGGGCCCCGATGAGGGTGGAGATGACCATATATCTGACCAACGATGGAACGGAGGCGGCCAGGGACGTGAAGGTGGATGCCTGGCCGATAATGGCGGAGAGCAATATCGCCAAGAGCGGCACGACGATCAGCGTGTCGGACATAGAGGTCAACCGCACGGCCTCACCGGATTTGGTGCTCTACCTGGAGCCCGATACCGTCCACAATGTGGAGATCATAATCTTCGAGGATGGGATGATCGTGCTCAGGGGGCGGTCCACCGTCTCCACCTCCGGTTCAGGGGTGTCCGAGTATCGGTCCGTTGAGGTCCGTGGGACCTCCGACGACCGGGATTACGACGGCATCGCAGACGACTGGGAGGAGTACTACGGCCTCGACCCGAACGATCCCAACGATGCTAATGAAGACCCGGACCACGATGGTTTGACCAACCTGGAAGAGTACAGGCTGATGACGGACCCGGTTGACATGTATATCGAGGACCCAGAAATGGATTCAGGAGCCCCCTCCATGGCATGGGGTATTGGAAAGGAAGATGAAGACAGCACGGCAATTGTGGGCGTGAGCCTCTTCCTGCTGCTCATCGTGGGCGTTCTGGCGATCCTTATCGGTTCCGCCGTGTACTCATACCGGAAGAGAGAGCAGAAGAGCGGTTTAAATTCCAGTGAGCCCATAAAGGATACGAGCGGTTCCTCGGGACAGTCCGCCCCCTTCCTGGATTACGAGGCCAGGAAGGGCGGTGAGGAGTGAATATGAAATACGACGAGAGGGAGGGAAATAACTTGCGAAAGCTACTGTTATTGTCATTTGCAGCCCTCCTTCTCCTATCTTTCAATCTGATTGTAAGCGGACAGGAGGCAGGCGATCTCGACGGTGACGGTCTGCCCGATGGTTGGGAGGCGGACCATGGATTGGACGGCAATAACTCGGCGGACGCCGGGGAGGACCCGGACGGGGACAACCTGAACAACACCGCAGAGTATCAGAACGGAACCGACCCAAACGATCCCGATTCCGACGGGGACCAGATGGACGACGGGTGGGAGGTGGAGAACGGTCTGGACCCCCTGTTTGACGATGCGGGAGAGGACCCCGACGACGATGGTTACACCAATCTTCAGGAATACCTCGGGGTGGATCAGGCCCCACCATATGGTGGCGCCAGCAGTGATGATTCCAACCCACATGACGGCAGCTCATTTCCCTGGCCCTGGACAGATGATCCCTTGACATCGATGGAAGCGGATGACCAGGGTGCAAACATCGCTCTGTGCAGCCTGTTCATGGTCATCA
>JAGLEG010000545.1 GCA_023145185.1 Thermoplasmata archaeon | reverse complement strand
TTCCATGTTGGAGATGAAGTCATGGGAGGGTGGTTGATATTGGCTAATGGCTTCTTTCAGAGGCAGTCCCGATAGGCGTATCTTTTGCAGGTCGATGGGTCCGCCCCCCCTCTCATGAAGGTTCATGATCAGCTCGCTCTGCTGTGGTTTGAAACCCATGATATTGGATAGAACGGCGTCTGTCGCGACGAGGTTGTCTCCGCCCACGATCAGGTCCATTCTCTTTGGAATGCCTGCAATTGGACCGTCCCCCTCCAATCCCACGATCCCGTCCACGATGCAGAGCCCCGCCGGATGATATGAGTTGAAATCCCCCACCACCTGGGGGAGGAACTTCTGATATCTCACCCGATCGGATTCGGGCACACATCCGAACTGGTTCTTGATGCAGAGGGAGACGTGCCAGAGCTTGTGCGTCTTGATAACTGGCATTGTCACGAAGAGGTCGTGCTCGATCAGCGACTCGGGCATCGTCCTCTCCTTCCAGTATTGGCCCCCCGGGATCTTTACCCTGATCTGCTTCTCCTGTGTCAGGTTGGAGCATCTTCCGCCAGCCTTCTCCACCTCATCGCGGTATGGGACCGAATCGAATATCTGATCGGCGTTGAACCTCTGAAGGTCGGATTCGACAACTATGACCTCGGAGGCCCTGGTCCTGAAGATCCTGACCACCTCACCCAGGATGGAAGGGGTGGTAACAAGGCCGGGAAGGAACTTGACATGACATCCGTTGGGTTTGATAACGACCCTGGACCCCTGTTTGACCTTATCCTTCCATTTAAGGGCTTCCAGCGTCCTCTTGACCGCCTCCCCGGATGAGTCCAGGGTGGCCCTCTCGATGTGCACGATGGGAGTTTCGCTCATATCTTTCCCCTTTTTGATATCGTCTAATGCTATATGAAATATGAGGGTTGTTACCGCAGTGTCGGGCCGATATCCCGCTTACTGGGCTGTGAAGGTCCTATCGGCAGGTTTCGGGGGGAGCCGGAGCCTCTTGAGGCCTATCTCCGCCAG
>JAGLEG010000544.1 GCA_023145185.1 Thermoplasmata archaeon | reverse complement strand
TCTCTTCTCCAATTCCCTCTTCCATAGATATTCCTCTTCCTGACGGCAATTGCGTTCCTGGATGAGAAATCTATCGGTCCGGCAGTAGCAGGCCATCTATAACGGACCATACCCGACCATTATTGATCATTTGTAATTCTTGATGGCTTCCAGGACCTGTGTTATCTCCCTTCTCTTGAGCCCCTTCACCCTGGACAGCTTCGCCGGATCGATACCGAGGACCCTGCCCAGGTCACCATATCCCGCCTTGACCAGTTTGTTGCAGATCTCCGGGGATAGCTTGAGCTTGCTTCCGATCTCCTTCTTACCGCTGAGGTTTCGGGTCTTCTCCTTGATCCTGCCGTCCTCCACATAGAGCTGGCGCTGAGTCGCCTTGGCGATGGAGATATCGTGGGTCACAACGATCACGGTCGTCCCGGTATTATGGTTGAGCTCGCCAAGGAGCTTCATGATGCTCTTGCCTGTCCTGGAATCGAGGTTTCCGGTGGGCTCATCCGCGAGGACCACCGATGGATCGTTCGCAAGGGCCCTGGCGATCGCAACCCTCGGTTTCTCCCCTCCGCTCATCTCCTTGGGTTTATGGTTCCACCTATCCTTCAATCCCACGGTGCCGAGAAGCTTCATGGCCCTATCTCTTCTCTCCTTCGGAGTCATCTTGAGGTTCTCCATTGGCAGCTCCACGTTCTCGACCGCGTTGAGGATCGGCAGGAGGTTGAAGCTCTGAAATATGAAACCGATGTTATCCCTTCGGATCCTGGAGAGCTCCCCGTCCCCCTGTTTCTCGACGTCCACCCCATCGAGGATAAGCTCGCCCGATGTAGGGCGGTCAAGACATCCTATGATGTTGAGCAGAGTGGACTTCCCCGATCCGGAGGGGCCCCTGATGGAGATGTACTCCCCTGCCTCGATGGTCAGGTTCACATCGTCCAACGCTCGAACCTGGTTCCTTGTCCCGTATACCTTCGTTATACCTGCTGCCTTGATGATCTCATTCATGTCTCATCGCCTCCACCGGACTCTTTATAGACGCAATGAACGCAGGATAGAGACTTCCGATCATGCCCAAAGTGAGCATCGCCACCATTCCCAGTATGATGATGCTGATCGAGGGTGGGGCGGAGGATGCCGCTTCCGAGGAGGGAAGCAGTATACTGCTTATGATGGGGGAACCCAACCAGCCCACAAGGATACCGACAGCTCCGCCGATCATCGCAAGGATCATGCCCTCGGTCATTATCTGAAGCATGATGCTCGGACGGGTGAAGCCCAGGGCCTTCATGGTCCCGATCTCCTGCGTCCGCTCCTTGACCGTGTAAAGCAATATGAACAGAACGATCAGGCCCGACATCGCGATGGATATCAGAAGGATCACGTTACCCGTGGATTCTATCTTCTCCATGTCGCTCTCAAGGGAGATGATCTGCTCGTCGGTGGTCTTTTCCATGTTCTCCACCCTCCTTGCGCTCAGCTCCAGATTGGAGACCACCCGGTAATCAGGAAAATATCCCTGCAGGAGGCTCACAAGCCCATCCAGAACGGATACGTTCGTCGCGTAGACCTTGATATTTTGGAACTCGTTGAACTCAAGGCCCGCGAGGAGCTGTGCATCCCGTATTGACATATAGACCAGATTGTTCTGATATGTGGAGGAGTATATGCCCATGACCAGGAACTCCTTCCCATCTATCGTTATAGTGTCCCCCTGTTCAGCGTCGAAGAAATCCTTCAACTCCTCGCTGATAAGCACCTTGTTCGTCTCGCCCGGGAGAAGGTTCCGGCCTTCCAAGATATCTGAGGGAAGGAGGTCGTAATTGTCCATCAACTCCTTTTCAAGTGGGACGCCCGTGATTATGTAATCGAACATGGAGGTCATTCCGCCGGAGCCCCCAAGGCTGTCGAACTGTTCCTTGAGGCTTTTCCTCTCCTCCCTACTTATGGACTGAGGATCGAAATCCCCGTATGCCTTGGTCACCTCGGGTATCGCCACATCCACCACATCAAGGGACTCTATCTCATCCAGATAGGTGTCGGGGATCCCCACCACCTCCGTGCCCGTGGATGGACGTTGGTGGGCAGAGACCGTTATCAGAAGAAGATCGTACTGGCTCTGCTCAACCAGCTGGACCATCGTATCCTCATACTCCTTGATCATCTCCTCTGTACTCTCGTTGGAGGCCTGTATAGACGAGTACACTGACAGCATGGTTGCCATCGAAAGACATAGAAGCCCCACCACCAGGTATGTCCTCATCCTCTTTCTCCAAACGTTCCGAAATGCCCTGTTGAACATGCCCAAATGGATCACTCCTTTATCATGTGCTGATATTTTGATGGAAGAGACAGGCTCATACCATGTCTGTTTCCACTCCCTCAGAAGAGGAAGTATATAACCACCTTATGGAACGATTCTTTAATTTTAGTGCTATCATTTTACTGAGGATTGCACCTGAGAAATGGAATGGTATGAAATCTAAAGGTTTGTTCCACATACAAGTTATATTAACGAAGGGGTTTTCATCCTTATGCTGAAGGGTGTGCCGATCGCAGTATCTCTCCTGATACTCCTTCTGCCAATGGCTCAGACCGTACTTGGCCAGGATAACTGGGATCCCGAAGAGGAGGATTCTCCTTTCCCCTATTACGATGGTATTGACAACAGCACTGCAGTGAACTACGAGGACTCTTTTTCACTCTTTTTCAACAACCACACTCCAAGGTTCGATCTTCTGGGGAGATATAAGCCAAGGGGCTTCTCCTTCGGAATGATAGAGCTGACCCACAAGAACTCAAGGGGCATCGATATCATCAATCTGACCAAGGAGAAGTGGAACCTTTCGGTGGACCCCTTCAATCATACCTTC
>JAGLEG010000543.1 GCA_023145185.1 Thermoplasmata archaeon | reverse complement strand
TGGAAGGTTGATGGACATACTGATGATAATCACAGGGCGATCAGGGAGGAGCTCAGATCAAAGGGATCTATCATCGTCAACGAATTCAGTTGTCCAGGATTCAACACGAACAGTTTCCTGAAGTCTTTTGGCGGGGTGAACAAGGGAAGGCCAAGTGATAGAGACATGAGAAAAGCAGAGGAGTTCGCCCTGAAACTTAGAAAAGAGGTATTGATATGAAAGCGGTCAAACAGGATACGAAGAAGTTATTCTGGAAGAAGGGAACCTGTTCTCAGACGTTCTTTTTCATTTTAAACCGTGAGTTCGATAACAATGGTGAACTTCAGGAGCGGGCCTCCGACCCGCTTGTGGGTGGAATACTGCAATTCGGATACCAGTGTGGATTGTTGATCGGTTCCACGTTGGCCGTTGGTAAGGAATCCTACAGAAGGTTCGAGGACCAGGGTCAGGCAACGGCAATGGCAATACTGGCGAGCCAAAGGGTCATCGATGCGTTTAGAGAAAATGCGGGTAGCCCGAACTGCAGGGATATCACGGATACGGATTTTCATAATAAATTGCAGTTCGCCAAATATATGGTGTTCAAGGCCAGGTCCTGTTACAAACTTGCTGATAATTGGACACAGGATGCGATCGGATCTGCAAAGGAAGGATTGTCCATCGATCCTGCAGGGCTACCAGGGAATACGATGAGCTGCGCTTCCGAGGTCGCAAAGAGGATGGGAGCCACCGAGGAGGAGGCCATTGCTGTCGCCGGCTTTGCAGGAGGCCTTGGCCTGAGCGGTGAGGCCTGTGGTGCCCTCATTGCAGCCATATGGTTGAGATCCCTTGAATGGTGCAGGGAGAATCCAGGGAAATCGGCCTTTTCAAATAAGTATGCCTCGAATATGTTGTTCACATTCGATGACGCCACAGGTTCCGAGTTCCTCTGTAGAAATATTTGCGGGCGCAAGTTCAACAGTATGGAAGAGCACACTGAATATGTAAGGAACGGAGGCTGTGCAAAACTCATTGATACCCTTGCAAGCTCAATATAAATGTTAGAATGTTATGTATGTGGGAGATGCGATGAAGCATGCAAGTTCGATGCACTTGATCATTCAATAATTAACAGGAGGAAAAAACAATGAGGATCATTCAACCGGATAAGGTAGATTTAAAGGATACACCACACAAAGTGGATGTCAGGCCCTTGTACGATCATGAGAACGCCCAGGGAATGCTTATCACCCTGAAAGGAGGAGAATCTCTATTGCCGCACATCACGCCCGTGGATGTTTTCTTTTTCATTCATCGGGGAAGAGGTCAGGTACGGGTTGGCGACGAAGTAGAGGAGGTATTTGAAGGGATGCTCATCGAGAGTCCTAGGGATATAATTCACTCCCTCATCAATCCATTTGATGATGAATTCCAGGTTATGGTTGTGAAGGCTCCAAGACCTGCTACTCCATCCAAGATACTATGAATTTGATATTGATAGTAGTTTGAAATTATTAGAAAGTGGGCCAGGCCGAGTCCACTCATTGCTTAACACATGTATCTTTTCTTATGTTTGCTTTTTATCCTCATCCTTCTTTATTACGAGCTTCGTTACTAGGAGAAATAGAATAGCGATGTTCACAAGGAGGAGAATAATTAAGATTATGTTGAATAATTGTCCCGATGAACCAGCATCCTCCACTTCTTTTCTCGTGTCTTTTAATTCTCTATTGACCATTTCGATATCATCGGTTATAGCATCAAGTTCTTCTAGAGCAGCCAGGGCATTCTCAATTTCTTCCATACGAAGATCGATGCTCTGGTTGACCCCATAGATCCTATCTATCAATGTGGTCAGGAGATCAATTTTACATTGTGCGATCGAATCATTGAGGTTGATAAGTCCATTCCTGATCTCAAGGAGACTGCCTCTCAGCTCGGTCATAGAAGCAGTATTCAATGAAATGATCAACTCATTAGTTGATTGGATGGCTTCCATGATCTCGATATTCTCCTCGGTCTTGTTTTCCCAGAGATCTTCAATAAATAGAGATAGATCACTCAGATCGGTCGTGATATCAGTTTTTAGGTCCTCAATATCATTCTCAATAGATTCAAGATGATAATGGATGGTTGAATTGACGAGGCTGACATATAACTCAAGCTGGTCCATCCTCAACGTAATTAGATCCTTGATAGCGATCTCCGTACCTATCAACGATTTGTTGAGACCAGCCCAGACGGTGTCCATCTTTTCCAATAGTTCCTGTTGGTTCAGGTTCATCTCACCGTTAAGATATGCTTGCAGGTCCGAGATTGCGGCTGTCAAGTTGCTTTCAGATTCTGTGATTGTATCGATCACTTCAGACATACCTCCGGAGAAGCTCCGGTCTATATCGT
>JAGLEG010000542.1 GCA_023145185.1 Thermoplasmata archaeon | reverse complement strand
ACCCTCCCAGATAGGTCGAATATATCAGTGAAGATGCTCCAGAGAGGTCGGGATCTATCTTGACCACAAATAGATCTGAATATCCATGCCTGTTTATTTGGTAGGCTCCAGTAGATACTGGCCAATTGGACGAATATGTCCTTCCGGTCAGGTAGGCACAATCCTCATCGTCCACATCTATACCGTAGCCATAATCCGAACTCGAGCCGCCGATAAAGGTCGAGTAGACCAGTGACGAGCCTGAAGAGCTCAGGACGGAAAACACCACATCGGACCCTCCGGCGCTCGATGTACGATAAGCATTTGATGTCGTGGGATATCTTGGAGTGGCCGTGCTGGAGGAGGAGTAATATCCAACGACATATGCCCGTCCATTCGAATCGGCGGAGATATCGTAGATATAATCATAGTAATATCCACCCAGGTACGTGGAGTAGATCAACGAAGAAGATCCAGATGAGGTAGTATCGAACTTACCGACAACACCGTCATAATAGCTTGTCCTTGCCATTGAAGATTGGAGGGCGTTCTTTGTGGGAAAGTTGGTGGACCGAGTATAACCACACATGTAGGTGTATCCATCCGAGTCGACGTCTATCCCGTATCCATAATCATAATTGTTGCCGCCCCAATATGTGGAATAAAGAAGGGATGATCCAGAGGGGTTCAATTTCGCCAGGACTATATCGTAATAATATCCGTTGAAAGTACTATCATAGGAGTTGACCATGGGGAAGTTGTATGAACCTGGAACCAGATTGTACGTGCTGGAATATACGCCTATTAGAATGTGGGCGTTCTTCTCTCCGTCGATGGCCAAACTATAGCCATAATCATTGTTACTACCTCCAATATAAGTGGAGTAGACGAGAGCAGTACCCGATGAATTGAGCCTCGTGATGTATGCATCGTAGGACCCGTATTTGGAGGAATCATAGGCGCCCGAGGTAATAGGGAAATTGGTTGATTGAGTATAACCAGTCACATAAGCATCTCCATCATCATCCACGGCAATACCACGATTGTAATCACTTGAGGTGCCGCCAAGGAATGTTGAATACACCAATGGATCGATAACGATTCCTCTGCTCCGGTCGTAATCTTCCAGTTCAAACGTATATGTCGACCCATCCAGGACCCTGAATCTTCCATTGATCCTCTCACCGGGCCCATCATCATAAAATATTAAAAGGTCCGAATCGAGTATCTCCTTCTCATCGGTCAGGGCGATCGTGAGATCACCATCCCGTATGGTCAGGGCCTGGTGGCCAGCAACGTGAATTACGATCGAAGAGGGGTCAGTGTTGGGTGCGACCACGAATTCATACTTTGCCCCATCGGCCGTGGTCTTGTAGATAAGATCGACGCCATTCCAGAGGTTCTCATATTTCGCCCCCTCGTAATTACTCACACCACTCCTCCATTCCGACTCCTCATTTCCTATGAAGTAGTTGTTCTTATGGGAGAGCATTCCAAAACCCGTCGGCTCCACATAGTTGGAGCCGTCGAACGTGAATTGGAGCACATGCCCACCGTCCGAAATCATATTCTGGTCCTCGGGGCCATCCTCCGGACCCTCATGATGGCCATCATCAGGGAGTACACCCTCTACGGGGGGATTTATCAAATTGTAGTACATGGCGCTCACCCCAAGGCCCACATGTCCGAAATCGGTACTACCAATTAAGGTAAAGGCGTCATCCCACTGTCCATCATTTTGAGTGAAATAACTTCCTCCCTGACCCGATATTCCAACCATCTCTGATTCAATCATCTCAGTGATCTGTGTATCGGACACCAGGGGGGCTCCCCCGGCCATGACCGAAATTCCAGAAAACAAAAAGGCTAGCACAATAAACATCGATAGATATCTCTTTACCATCTTATCACCCGACCGTCTATACTGGTTGGGGGAAAATATCCCCTATAGGAAACTGCAGTGTTCAAGTCACTTCTAATTATATAAAACTTTGTTAATGGAGGAACAAACAGGATAAATAGAAGGGAAAAGCGAACCTGGGCCGGACCCTTGAATGGACCACGGCCCAGATAGCGAAAATGTCCGATAGAGATGCTCAGTTCCGAAGGTGCTCCGGAAGGGATATGATATCGCCCTGGACCACGTGTTCTATCTGATCTTGGCCTCCGTTCTCCACGCCGCCGGCATGAGGGGGTGTAAGTTGATCTGCGGGCCTGTGGGGAAGGGGGTTCCTTCCGTGGTGGCCGCTTGGCATCCGGGGCTGGTTCCTTCTTTTCATGATCACCACGACCTGGATGAGAAAGAATACGAGCAGGACCAATATGAACAGGCCTCCGAGCAGTGCCATGAGGGGGATCTCCGATCCCTGCTGCTCCTGTGCAACATCCTCCGCACCTTTCCATACGGTGACCTCGGCCGTTTTGCTCTGCTCATTTCCGGCATGGTCCTTCACCCATCCAGTCACCGTATACGTGCCCGCTTCGTCGAAACTGTGAACGAACTCGCCGTAGCCTGACCATGAGGTCGCCT